>JAGODO010000087.1 GCA_017998165.1 Flavobacteriales bacterium
GGGCGCACCGCACTGAACGTGCCCATCCCCCAGACCACATAGCTTTTCACGGCCTGGGCCATGCTGACGGTCTGCAGGACGCTGATCACCGCCGAGCACAGATAACCGACCATAAGACCGACCACCAGTAGCGTTACGCTGTCCCCGACGCGCCGGTCGGCCAGCACGATGAGCAGCAGAACCGCCATCGCCCCCGAAAAGGAGGCCGCGATCGCCAGTACTTCGCGCGGAACAGGCAACAGTGTCCACAGCGGTGCGGCCAGCATCACCAACGCCACACCCAGGCTCGCACCGCTGCTGATCCCCAGCACGCCTGGCCCGGCCAGCGGATTGCGGAAGATGGTCTGCATTACCAGCCCGCTCGCGGCAAGACCCGCCCCCGCCACAGCGGCTGTGATCACCTGTGGAAGTCTCACCTGCCGAACGATCGTGGTGAATGCGCTCTGCGGTCCGGGGTCGAACAGCGCGTTCCAGACGTCGTTCAACGGAACGGCTACGCTACCAACGGACAGACCGACGAGGAAAAGCAATGCACCCGCCATGGCGAAAACGAGTGGCCAAGTGAAATCTCTGCGCATTGGGGGGCCAAACTTAGGCGCGGTGCATCTGAGGAGGCTCAAGTTGCGCTTGGTCTCCGAGCACCCAGGCGAGGGAGTGTAGACGAAGAACTCAGGCCACGCACCCTGCGGGAGAACATGGAGCTACATTTGAAAGAACTCGCACATCTCACATGAGAACCGTTGCCCTTGTCGGATCACTTTTGGTGACCGTGGGTCTTGCCGCCCAAACGTATATCCCTCTGCTGCGGCCTTTGGCCGCGTGGGAGGATCATAATCAATGTTATGTGGATGGTCCTGACCAATGGTTCAATGAATGCCTGCGATACAACATCACTGGGGATAGTGTGGTGAATGACACCAGCTATTCCATCTTCCGGCGAGCGGGCTATGTAGCGCACAGCTATGCTGCTTATCCAGAGCTGAACACTACGTATTGGTACAACAACCAATTTGTTGGGCTACTGCGGGAAGACACCGCTGAGCGCCTTGTGTACATACGCAGGCCAGGTTGGTCCGAGGAGCGCTTGTTCTACGACTTCTCGGTTGGCGTGGGATTCTATCCCCCAACATATCTCTTTGACTACGCCGAAGATCTGGAAGTCACATCTGTAGATACGCTGTGGTTGACCGATGGGCCTCACCGGAGAATGAACTTCTTCGATGGGTATTATGCCATTATCGAGGGGATCGGATTCACCTGGGGCTTCATGAACAGCGACCTGTCCGGGGACATGTGCTACCCCGGCCAATTGCTCAACCACGCTGTTGGAGACTCCGTGGATTATGATGCAGCCGGATACCATTGCCAGTTGAGCCCCACCGCTGGAGTGCCTTCAACTCCCGCCACCAGCCTCCATCTGGGTCCCTCGCCAACAACCGACCTGTGCCACTTGTATGAAGCGCCACGCAATGCACCGTTCGTTATCCGTTCCATGGAAGGACGTGCTCTGCGATACGGCCATTGCAGTGGTCAGGGCACCACGACCATCGACCTCCGGGATCTACCGGCAGCGATCTACTTACTGGAGGTGTTTGACACGAATGGTTCTCTGAAGGCCCGGATAGTAAAGGAATAGCTCGAATGCTGCCTTCCGTGTTCCGGCAAAGGCAACACAGGCGGAGCTGATGCGATCGTTCCCGGATGACGCAGATGGATTCCGCTCACGAGAAGCTCAATGGACATTGCCCATGTTGAGCAGCCCATTGAAGAAGCACAGGCCGTGGCCGATGATGGCCACGAGCAGCGATGCCAGCAACATCTGCCCACCAGCCTTCTTCGTTTCCGCGTTGGTCAGTTTCACGATACCCCAAATGAACAGCCCCATGATGTGCAGTATCAGCACGGGCCAATGAACTTCGATGACGTCAGCCTTCATAAGCCCACCGAGCAAGATGAACAGGACCGAGTAACCCACCATGATCAGCAGATTCAGGGAGAGGATGCCGGGGCGTTTCATATAAGGAGCTTGTGTGTGCAGAAACTGTAGCCGATCAACAGGACGAGTGCCAAGGACAGCAAATATTCCTCCGACTTGCTGTCCGCGAAACGGATCAAGAGTACGAGCGCGTGAACACCAACAGCAAGGACCGTCAAAACGCCGCGCATGAAAGATCCCGATCCATAGTGCGTGAGGAGGGCGATGAGCCCGCAGTATGCAGCCAGCGCCGCCATGTGGATGGCTACGATCCGCCAGTTCATGTCTGCATTATTGATCGCAGTTCCTCCAATCTCTTCAACTGCGACTCTTCCCGGTAGAACAGGTTCATCGTCTCGAAGGGGATGGCGTTCATCGTCCGCGGGTCCACGATATGTACGCAACTGCGCTTGATGGCCCGCACGTCGAAGTCATACGCATCGATGAAGCGCATGATGATGATGCGGAATAGGTTCTCGTAGCCGAGCTGCGGCGCATCGATGTCCGGCAAACAGCACATGATGCGGTGCAAGGTCTCATGGGCCTTGTCACTCGGCGTGCCCGTGCTGAAGAGCTTCACCATGTGCTCCTTCAGGCGCTCGTCCTGCTCGTACACGATGGTGTTGCGGCTGTTGTTCAGCAGGTCGTCCGGATCGATCATCCGCGTGAGCGGGAAGACATCTACCCCATCCCGGCCTTCCCCGGGGGGGAAGGGGGTCCGAGGAAGCTTCAACGCATAGCCCATGGCCAGCGCATCGGGGTTGCACGGTACGGGAACGATATCCTCGGACGTGAAGAGCCCGCTCTGGTCGATGATGCCCTGCCGCACTTCCGTGAGGGTGATGCGATCCGTTGACGGATCGTAGTTCTCCGTGCGCCCCGCCGCCTGCACGGGCTGGAAGGTCACGCCACGCACGCAGCGCTGCTTCAATGCGTAGTCGATGATCGCGCCGATCTCATCATCGTTCACGCCCTTTTCCACCGTGGCCACCAACGTTGTGCTCAGGTTGAACTCGTTCAGGTGATCGATAGCCTGCTGGCGCGTGGCGGTGAGGTCCTCCCCTCTTAACCGCTTCAGTACTTCCGGCTTAAAGGAATCGAACTGCAAGTAGATCTCGAAATCGGGCATGTAGCTCGCGAGGCGCTCGGCGAAGGCCCTGTCCTTGGCGATGCGGATACCGTTCGTATTGAGCATCAGGTGCCGTATGGGCCGCCTTTTCGCCGCGTCCAGGATCTCGAAGAACTGCGGGTGCACCGTGGGCTCTCCCCCGCTGATCTGCACCACGTCCGGCTCGCCTTCGTTGCGCACCACGGCGTCCAGCATGCGCTCGATCTCTTCCAACATACGGTGCTGGCCGTGCATCGGCCCGCTGCTGGCGTAACAGATGGGGCACTTGAGGTTGCACCGGTCCGTGACTTCCACGATCGTGAGGCAGCCGTGCTGCTCATGGTCCGGGCAGATGCCGCAATCGTACGGGCAGCCGAAGTGCGTCTTCGTGTTGAATGTGCGCGGCAGTTCACCCGGCTTCAAGTAGTGGCGGCAGCGCTTGTAGTATTCGACGTCCGTGGCGATGAGCACCTTTTGCGAGCCATGCTCCGGGCAGCGCTTCAGCATGAACACACGGTCGTTCTCGAAGACCACCTTGGCGTCCACGCGGCGCAGACACTCGGGGCAAAGGCTCTGCGTGAAGTCGTAGTAGATGTATGGACGCTCAGGCATGGGAGGGAATGGAACGCTGATGACGCGGATGGTGATGATGAACGCAGATGAAGGCGAAGATGGACCGGGTCTTTCATATCAGCGATGATCCGCTGGATCAGCGTCATCAGCGTGCTCACGAGCGACCAGCGTCCTCGGTTCGGTCCAGACTTTCCAATAGTAAAGGACGCCGAGTTCCGCGGCGAGTTGGATAGCGGTGAACCCGTAGAACACAGGATGGCCGGGCTTGATGAACTCGATGCAGAAGCGGAACTCCAGGTAGAGCACCATGAAGATCTTGAACCGTGCGCCAAGCTTCAACTTCCAGCGCCGCTCGATGCCGATCAGTGCCAGCCAGATCAGGCCCAGCCAAATGATCTCGTAGATGTTCGTGGGGTGACGGTGGACCCCATCGCCGAGATCGATGCCCCAAGGCAGATCCGTACGCAGGCCATAGGTGTTGTCCTCCAAACCACCGAGCAAGCAGCCGATACGCCCGATGATGATGCCCAAGATCAGCGGGAACACGAAGAGGTCTCCGCTCGGCTGCCGAACGCCGATGAACTTCTTAGTGACTTCCACGCCGATCAAGCCGCCGAGCAGGCCCCCGACGATCGTGCGGTTGTTGAAGGCGATGAAGAGCGATCTCCAGTTCCATGTCAGCAGGGCTGGTTCCTCCAGCGCACCGAGCACACGGGAGCCGATCAACGCGCCCGCCGCGGCTCCGATGATGATCCAGACACGTTTGTCCTCAGCGATCGCATCGCCTTGCCTGGTGCGCAGCCGAGTATAGAAAGCAAAGCCCACGGCAAAGGCCGCGACCTCGAACAACAGATGCAGCGCTTGATGCACGGCGCAAGATGGTCATTGCTGGATGCGGGCCTTGCACACCGCATGATGACGCAATGCCCCGGTTGATCAACTTCGCCGCTCCGCCCACGTTGGCGGATGCACCATGACGAACACTTCCCCCATCCTCCGTCGCTTCCGCACGTTCTGCATCCTCGAAGGCATCAGTTGGCTCGTGTTGCTCGTGGCCATGGTGATCAAACGCACGATGGACAAGCCCGAAGTGATCTTCTGGCCGGGAATGGTGCATGGCATCTGCTTCATCGGTTACATGGTCACCGCCGTTCCTTTGTTCACCAAGCTGATGTGGGCCGGCGAACGGATCTATGGTGTGGTGGCGGCGGCTGTCGTGCCGGGCGGGACGTTCGTGCTGGAGCGGAAGTGGTTGCGGTGACCATCGGACCGGTCCGTTTCCCTGTACAATTGACTTGCATGTACAGGCCGGTCAATGAGGGGCTGCGCTTTCAGGGAGACCGCATCGCCGCCGGATCGATCGATCATTTGGAGACCGATACTCGAGCTGGTGACTTGTATGTACAGCCCAGTGACTGATCAAGGGGCCGGATCACTCTACCACCCACTCTACCCCTTTCCGGAGCCAGCTCAGCGTTTCCGCTTCCGGCGATCCCGGTTCGGGCCGATGGTCATAAACCCAGCGTGCTTCAGCGGGCAGGCTCATCAGGATGCTCTCGGTGCGCCCTCCCGTTTCCAGGCCGAAGCGCGTACCGCGATCATGGACCAGGTTGAACTCCACATAGCGGCCACGCCGGAGCAACTGCCAATCACGCTCACGCTGGGTGAATGACCGATCACGCATCGGGCCTGCCATTTCCGCGTACAGCGGGGCGAACGCGCGTCCCACATCACAACTGAAGCCGAACAGATGTTCCAGCGGACGCTCCGCTGTCGGCACCAGCCGATCGTAGAAGATGCCTCCGATACCCCGCGTTTCATCACGATGCGGCAGAAAGAAGTAGTCGTCCGCCCAGCGCTTGTAGTCGGCATAGTAGCGCGGGTCCCAACGGTCGCATACGTCCTTCAGCCGTTGATGGAAGCGCCGGGCCGAGGGCGGGTCCACATACACCGGCGTCAGGTCGATACCGCCCCCGGACCACTTCTGGTCCGCAGCCTCGAAGTAGCGGATGTTCATGTGGATCGTCGGCACCCACGGGTTGTGCGCGTGCAGCACGATGCTCACCCCGGTGGCATAGAACCGGTCGCCATCCACGTTCAATGCTTTGGCGGCCGCGGGAGTCAGCGGCCCATGCACCTCGCTGAAGTTCACGCCGCCCTTCTCCAGCAACGCACCGCCGGCGATCACCCGGGTCCGTCCGCCACCGCCCTCCGCCCGGGTCCATGCGTCCTCGATGAACCGGGCCTTGCCGTCCAGCGCTTCGAGTTGCGAGCAGATGCTGTCCTGTATCCCGCGGAATTCCGCCGCGATCATGGCGCGTTCCATGATCAGGGGGCCTTGCGAAGACCGCTCTCCTGGTATTGGAGGATCACGGCGTTCTCGTTGCGGTAACCGTTCTCGGCTCCGGCCTTGAGCAAGCGGAAGGACATGTGCAACGGGGCCGTGCTCACCTCCGCGAAATGCGCAGGGAAATCAGGGCCGAACGTGTGGAGCGCGGTGAGGTAGTAGTAGGACACATCGAAGCCCAGGTAGGCGTACTCACCGGGCTCGTTCTGGTACCGTGCGCGATAATCGCGGATGAACCGCTGTACGCGCGGGTCGTCATGGTCGATCCATGTGCTGGCGGGTACACGCGTCTTCAGCGCTTCCAGGTCGGATGCTTCGAGCGTCTCCATGCCGATCCAGCTGTTCAGTCCATACAGCACGATGCGCTTGTCCTTGGTCAGGTCGGACAGTTTCCGCACCAGGGCCGTCGCATACTCCACATCCTCACTGGCCGCTACCACCACGTTCATCTGCGAGGAACTGAGCTTGGCCACAACATCAGCGATGTCGCGTTTCGCCGAACGCACCACCAACACACTGTCACGCAGCTTTCCGGGCTGGTTGGCGAGGGCCTCTTGCAATGCCCTGAAAACCTGTTCGCGTATCTCCTTGTCCGTGGCGATCTCCGTGGAGCACAGGATGATGTTGTCCTTGGCATGCCGTGCGGCGACATGCCGCGCCAGTTGCTGCAACTGGTCCGGGCGGCCGCTGAGCACCTTGCTCACATTGGGATTCCCCAACAGCACCTTGTTGCTCTGCGGCGCGGGACATACGACGTGCGCCGAAGGGGCGAGCCGCGTGAGTTGCTCGATGGCCGCGCGATGGAAGGGGCCGAGACACAGTTCGGCCTCGCGCACCGCCGGGTCCTTCAGTACAGAGGACCACGTCTTGGCGTCCTCGCCCACATCCAGCACAGTGAGGTCCACGCTCATGCCCGACCGCTTCATGGAGTCCACCGCCATCAACGCACCGGCATAGAATTGAACGGCCGCGTCCGTGACGGCGTACATCCCTTTCGGTTCCTTGGCATGCGCCATCGCACTGTCGTTGGCCTCGATGCTGAAAGGAAGCAGCAGAGCGACCCGGGCCACATCCCCGGTCGGTCTCATAGGCGGCGCGGGCGCGACGGATTCAACAGGGACGGCCTTCGCCGGGATGCGCACATACGTGCCGGCCTTCAACCCTTGGGGCAGCCCGCCGTTCGCCGCCATGATCTCTTCGGACGACCGCTCATAGCGCTTGCTCAGGGAGAACATCGTTTCCCCCGGTTGTACCAGGTGCGGAATGCTGTTGTCCTCCGCTGCGGGCGCCACCTGCACCGCAGCGACGGAGGTGACCTTGCCGACCGGTATCACCACGATCATGCCCACCTTCAGCCCATTCACCAACTCCGGGTTGCGCACTTCCAGGTCGTGCTCATTCACCCCGTACTTGTGCGCGATACCGAACAAGGTCTCCTTCTTCGCCACGGTATGGGCCAGTTCTCCTTCGATGAAGGCGGGGGCCGTCTTCAACTCCTTTTTCACCTGGGCCTTCACGGGGATCAGCACGATCTGCCCAAGACTCAAACCTTGTGCGGCCCCCGGGTTCACCTGGTTGATGGCCTCGATGGGAACAGCGTAGTGCCGGCTGATGGCGTAAAGCGTCTGGCCTTTCAGCACCGTGTGGGCGATGTACTTCTGCCCGTCCACCTCGCGGATGTCCTGGGCACGGACCAGCGTTCGGCAACCCGTGAGCAACACGACCAAGGCGATGAGTATCGTACGCATCGTCATTCCCATTCGATGGTGGCAGGCGGCTTGCTGCTGATATCGTAGACCACGCGGTTCACGCCCTTCACCCGGTTGATGATGTTGTTCGAGATCCGTGCCAATACCTCGTAGGGCAGGTGGCACCAATCCGCGGTCATGCCGTCCGTGCTGGTCACCGCCCGCAGGGCTACGGCATTTTCATAGGTGCGCTCATCCCCCGCCACCCCCACGCTCCGCACGGGCAACAGGATGGCCCCCGCCTGCCACACCTGGTCGTACAGCCCTTCCTCGCGCAGGCCTTCGATCCAGATGGCATCCACTTCCTGCAGCAGCGCCACCTTTTCCGGGGTGACCTCACCCAGGATCCGGATGCCGAGCCCCGGCCCGGGGAACGGATGACGGCCGAGGATCGCCGGATCGAGCCCCAACTCCCGGCCCACACGGCGCACTTCGTCCTTGAACAACAGGCGGAGCGGCTCCACCACTTGCAATTTCATGCGTGCGGGGAGACCGCCCACATTGTGGTGGCTCTTGATCGTGACACTGGGACCATGAACGCTCACGCTTTCGATCACGTCCGGATAGATGGTGCCCTGGCCCAGCCATTTCACCAAAGGCAGCTTGTGGCTTTCCGTCTCGAACACTTCGATGAACACACGGCCGATGGCCTTGCGCTTGGCCTCCGGGTCCTCCTGCCCTCTCAGCGCCTCATAGAAACGCTCCCGCGCATCGATGCCCGTGATGTTCAGCCCCATGTGGCGGTAGCTGTCGAGCACGTTCGCGAACTCGTTCTTCCGCAACAATCCGTTGTCCACGAAAATGCAATGCAGTCTGTCGCCGATAGCCCGCTGAAGGAGCATCGCGGCCACGGAGCTGTCCACCCCGCCGCTCAACGCCAGCACGACCTCATCCGTTCCAAGAAGGCGCCGGAGCGAATCAACGGTGGTCTGTGCGAATGATGAGGGTGTCCAATCCGCGGTGCACCCGCAGATGTGCAGCACGAAATTCCGCAGCAGCGCCAGTCCTTCGGTCGTGTGGTACACCTCCGGATGGAACTGCACGGCGAAAGTGGGTTCACCCTTCAAACGGTAGGCGGCCACGAGCACATCGTTGGTGCTGGCCAGGATCTGCATGGCACCGTTCGCCGAGGCGATGCTGTCGCCATGGCTCATCCACACCTGTGTGCCCGCATCGATGCCCGTGAAGAGCGGCTCTTTCACAACGATGTTGCTCAGGTGCGCACGACCATACTCGCGTACCGTGCTCCGCACCACATCGGCGCCGGACCGTTTGGCCAGGAGTTGCGCGCCATAACAGACCGCCAGCACAGGCACACGGCCTTGGAACCCGCTGATGTCCGGATCCGGTGCGTTCGCGTCATGCACACTGAACGGGCTTCCGCTCAGGATCACGCCCTTGACCGACGGGTCGTCAGCGAAAGAGGACGCTTTGGTGAAGGGGTGGATCTCGCAGTAGACGTTCAGTTCGCGCACGCGGCGTGCGATGAGCTGCGTGTACTGGGAGCCATGATCAAGGATGAGGATGCGGTCCGGCAACGGGGTGTGG
This sequence comes from Flavobacteriales bacterium, assembly GCA_017998165.1. Lineage (GTDB taxonomy): Bacteria > Bacteroidota > Bacteroidia > Flavobacteriales_F > PHOS-HE28 > PHOS-HE28. The sequence goes on from JAGODO010000087.1 coordinate 9,300, forward strand.
AAAAGTGCGCGAAAGTATCCCGGCCCACCACATGTACCGGGTGCGAGTTGCCCACAACCGGTCCGCACAAGATCCGGAATGTTGACCTTCGATCGATCGTTACATCGTGCGACCCCTTGCGCTTTCCCTGATCGTTTGGCTGCCCATGGCCAGCGCCGCGCAACTGGTGCTCTGGGCCGAGGACTTCGAGAACGGCTGCGTGCAGAATTGCGCGGCTACCACCTTCACGGGTGCCAACGGCGCTTGGTCCACGATGAACACGGGTACGAACGGCGCTTGCGCCAACATCTGGTTCGTGAGCTGCCAGGAGAACGGCAACCCGGTGGGCACTTGCGGCACCGGTTGCGGTACCAATGAAACGCTGCATATCGGCAACAACGCTGCGGGTTGCACTTCTCCCAACAGCTGCTTCTTCTGCCCCAGCGGTGATTGTGGTGCGGCCTACGACGCGAGTTGTCCGCCCGCACTCTGCTTCGTGTGCTGCAGTTGCCAGAGCAGCCAGACCGCTACACGGGCGGTATCGCCCATCATCAACACCGTTGGACAGGTCGGCCTGACCCTGCGCTTCAAATACATGGAGGGCGGCGCCGGCACAACGGACAATGCCCTACTGGATTATTACGACGGGCTGGTCTGGTCGACCTTGGCGGACCTGCCCAAAACAGCGAACGCGGGATGCGGCGGCCAGGGGCTCTGGACCTCGTACTCCATCGCCCTGCCCGCTTCGGCCAACAACAACCCCAGCATGCGTGTGGGCTTCCGCTGGGTGAATGATGACGATGGCGCGGGCTCCGATCCGAGCATCGCGGTGGATGACGTGGAGATCATCACCACATGGACACCGAACTGCACCGGGCCGATCATCAATGAGATGAGTAACGGCACCACCGGCAACCGCGAGTATGTGGAATTGCTCGTCTGCGGCCCCTCCTGTTCCACCATCGACCTGCGCGGATGGAAGATCGACGACAACAACGGCCTGCTGATGAACGGATTCGGCAGCACGCAGGCCGGGAGCGGTGTCGCGGCAGGGCACCTGCGCTTCGCCAACATCGCCCAGTGGTCCGCCGTGCCAACCGGCTCACTGATCGTGATCTACAACGTGAACGACCTCAACCCGCTGGTGCCCCCGAACGACCCGGCGGATACCTCACCCAGCGACCGCGTGTACGTGCTGCCCGCTACCGATCCGGCGGTGCAGGGCTGTGCGACACACCCCGATCCCCTCGGCACCAGTTCCTATGGCACTACCTGCGCCTATGGTGCCGGTAACTGGACCTTCATCGGGTTGCGTAATGCCGGTGACGCGATCCAGACCCGCGATCCGCTCGGTCGCTATTTCCATGGTCTGAGCTTCGGCCCGGACGCCCAAGGGATGAACACCGGTGGCCTCGACCTGCTCCGCATCAGCCTGCTCGACCACACCGGGCGCGTCGTGTTCTTCAATAACGGGAGCGAACGCACAGCCGCGAACTTCACCAGCGCGGTCGTTGCGGGGAACGAAACCCCGGGTCTGCCCAACAACGCCGCCAACCTCGCGCTCATCAACAACCTGCTGTGTTCACCGCTGCCGGTGGAACTCCTCTTCTTCAGCGCGGAGCCCACGGGAGGCCTGGTGCGCACCCGATGGGCGACGGCCTCCGAGTTCAACAGCGCCCTGTTCTTCGTGGAGCGGGCCGGCGTCGATGGCGCATTCCTGCCGAGCGGGCAACTACCGGCCGCGGGCTTCAGCCAGCAACGCATCGACTATGCGTGGACGGATCCCGAACCGCTTCCGGGCCTCTCCTACTACAGGCTTCGCGAACAGGACCTCGACGGCACGGAGCAATGGGGACCCACCGTGGCCGTGGACCGGCGATCATCCGGGGTATCGGTATACCCCGCCGGGAGTGCTGTGGCCCTCGCCATCACCGATGAAGGCCGGAGCATCGCTTGGAGCCTACTGGATCTTGTCGGTCGGATACACGTGCAGGGCGTGGCTGCTGTTGGCCTGATATCCATCGAAGCACCTGTGGGCCCCTCCTTGCTGCGATTGTCCATCGGCGAGGAGCACCGTTCCTTTCGGATCATGCGGGCCGGAGATCAGGTGTTCGTCGATCCCGTCGAGTAAAAGGGTCCGCTCATCGGATGATCCGTTCACGATCGCGGGCGGAATGATGCGATCCGCCGGATCCCACGCTGTCTTGGACGGATCGTCCATCCCGGTTCAGAGCAGCTCGTTTTCTTGGCCCCGTGCATCGATCCATTCTGATCGCAACGGCCCTGCTTGTCTCCCCCACGCAAGGCCAAAAAGTGGTGTGGGCCGAAGATTTCGAGAGCGGCTGTACCCAGAATTGCGCGGCGACCACGTTCACCGGGGCCAACGGATACTGGGCCACCATGAGCACCGGTACCAATGGCGCCTGCGCCAACACCTGGTTCGTCAGTTGCCAGATGAATGGCAATCCGGTCGGTGGGTGCGGCTCGGGCTGCGCCGGGAACGAAACGCTCCACATCGGCAACAACGCGGCCGGCTGCACATCTCCCAATAGCTGCATCATCTGCCCGACTGGGGATTGTGGCGCGCTCTACGATCCGGGCTGCCCGCCGGCCACATGCTCGTTGTGCTGCAGTTGCCAAAGCAGCCAGACCTCCTTGCGCGCCGTTTCCCCGGTGATCAACCTCGTCGGCCTCTCAACGCTCACACTCCGGTTCAAGTACATCGAAGGTGGTGCGGGCGCTACGGACAACGCGTTGCTCGACTACTACAACGGCACGGCCTGGTCCCTGCTGTCCGACCTTCCCAAGACACCGGTGGCGGACTGCGGCGGGTTGGGGACATGGACGTCGTACTCCATCGCCTTGCCCGCCTCGGCCAACAACAACGCGAACGTGCGCATCGGCATCCGCTGGGTGAACGACAACGACGGGAACGGCAGTTCCCCGAGCATCGCCATCGATGATATGGAACTCACGGTCCCCTACGCGCCCACCTGCGTAGGACCGATCGTGAACGAGGTGAGCAACGGGCTCAGCGGGGCCAAGAAGTACATCGAATTGCTCGTGTGCGGAACTCCCTGCACCACGGTGGACCTGCGCCGGTGGAAGATCGATGACAACAACGGCGTGCTGATGAACGGGTTCGGCGCCAGCCAGACCATCAGTGGAGCTTCCACGGGGCACCTGCGCTTCAGCAACGTCGCCCAGTGGTCGGCAGTGCCGGTCGGTTCATTGATCGTCATCTACAACCAGGCGGACGTGAACCCCTTGCTTCCGCCCAATGACCCCAACGACACCTCGCCGGCGAACAAGGTGTACGTGCTACCGGCGAACAGTACGCTGCTGGAAGGTTGCAGCAGTTCGCCCAGCGCCAACGGCACGGCCATGTACGCTTCCGGCTGCACGTTCGGCGCCGCGAACTGGAACTATATCACCACACGGGAAGCCGGGGACGCCATGCAGACACGTGACCCGAACGGCCGCTACTTCCATGGGATCAGCTACGGCCCGGATGCCCAAGGGATGAACTCAGGCGGCATCGATGCCTTGCGGATCAGCACGGTCGACCACACCGGCCGGGTGATCTTCTTCAACGGCAACAACGAGCGCATGCCGGACAACTTCACCAGCGCTGTAGCCTCCGGCAACCAGACCCCGGGCGCGGCCAACAGCGCGAGCAACCTGGCCT
>JAGODO010000088.1 GCA_017998165.1 Flavobacteriales bacterium
GTCCAATTCCGCGGCCACGTCGAAGTTCCACCGCGAGAAAGACTCGTGGTTGAGGGAGAAAGACCTGGCCTTGGCCCGACCGCCCTGTCCGTCGAGCAACGTCACGTTGTCCATCACGAACTGGTCCGGACGGATGATCAGGGGATGGCTGAACGTGTATTTGGTGTTGAGGTAGTTGATACGGATACCGGCGTTGTCGAGCATCACCTCGCCATTGGCCTGCGGTGCGGAGAGCGGACCGGTGATGTCCACCTTGCCCGTCACCTTGCCTTGTACCTGACTGATGGCCTCGGGCAGATAAGGTTCGATGAAGCGCAGGTCGAAACGGTCCAGCAACAGGTCCACGTCGAGTTCCTGGTCCTTCTTCCCCGGAGCGAGCACACCGGAGAATCCGAGCATCTTCAATGTATCGCGGGAGAGATCGCCGCGCAGGTCGATCACGTTTCGCGCATTGTTCCAAGCGGCGTTGAAGTCCAGGTCGCCGATCGGATGCTGATCCACGGCCAGGCTGTCCACGCGCAAGTGGCTCAGCAGATATGGATGCCTGTACAGACTGAACACGCGCCCTTCACCGCTGATATGGCCGTGGAATCGGGGACCTTCATAAAAGGGCGCGGCGTTCTCCAGGCGCACATCGCGCAGTGCGAACGACAGTGCGGCGGACGTATCCTCGCGGATATCGCCGTCCAGGAAGAGGTATTGTCCTTCGTTCCTCAGCTCCAGCGAGTCGATGTGTATGCTGCTCGTATCGATCAGCAGATGCGCCGTCCGCTCATTGGCCCAGGAGCCACGGCCGAAGAACAGCGTGCTCGGGCGGAGATCGATGGAGACGCTGTGGTCATTGAGCACGAGGGCGTCCAGGTCGAGATCGCCGGCGGTGCCGTTGTTGCTGCCTTTCCAGCCGGCGCGGAACTGCACTTCGTCCTGGTAGGCTTTGCCGGTGAGTTCGATCCCGCTGATGAACGTGCCCCCCCCCACGGCTTGCCGCGCGCTTCGGAAACGGAAAGCGAGCACATCCATGGTCTTGTCCAGGATCACTTCCACGGAATCACCGCTGAACGCGCCAAAACTGATCGACGGCAGCATGGCGTTCAGGTTCAGGTCGAACGTGCGGCTGTCGAACTGGCCGCTTATCACCGAACCACTGTCCACCAGAAGGCCCGGCGCGACCAGTTCGAGAACAGGCTTGGCCTGCTTGACGGTGGCAGTGAAGGAGAAGCGCTGATCCTCCTGCTTGTAGCGGACCTCATCCTGCAAAGCGGGGAATACGCTGAACAACACGCTTTTCACGGCTTCGGGAAGGCGGGTCGGGAAAAAGGGTCCACGGACATCGAGGTCGGCCACCGTGCTGCGCAAGGTGAGCAGTGCCTGACCGTTCTCCCGGGCGCTGGTGAGGTCGATGTCGCCGAGGTCGAGATCCACGGAGTCCTCGCAATAGCTTACGTCCTGCATGTGGATGAAGCCCTTCAGGCTGTCCGGGGCGAGTTCGCCCGCCGCCTGGACACGCATGGTCAGTCCGCTGAAGCCATCACCGCCGATCAGGCCGAACGCCCGCGGGTTGAAGTGCGCGATGTCCGCGGTGAAGTCCACCTTGGGCCACTTGCCGCGCAGATCGGCCAGGCCATCGAAGTCAAGTGCCAGATCGGGATCCTCGCAATGCAGTACACCATTGAAGAGGTTCTTCTCCAGGCGTCCTTTCAACGCGATGCCGCCCACATTGAGCTTCTGCACGTGCAACTCGGGCACGGTGCCCTCGAGTTCAGCGGTCATCGCGGCGAAGCTGCGGCCACTCCCCTTCACCTTCACGTCGCAGGCGATGTTGCCCACGGTGGGATCGCCGATGACCAGGCCGAGGTCGAAGCCGGTGGTGGCCACACTTCCCCGTAGCTCGAAGACGTTGCTCACCGTGTCGCGCTCGTAGGTGAGGTCGGTGCTGAGCGGCCCGGCGGCACTGAAGGCCTGGCCGGAGGCGGTGAACGCCCGTGGAAAGCCGGTGAAGTTGCCGGTGAAGGACATCGCACCCATCCGTTGAACCTCGACCGGCAGGGACAAGTGCCCCTTTTCAATGAACGGCGGGACGGGCAACGCGGCGAGGTCTTCTGGATCCGTGTTGAAGTGGTCCACGTCGATCACCATGAAGGTGTTGGGGACATCGGGCAATCCGGTCATCTCGACATTGCCCCCGAAGTGCGACCGCTCCCCGAAGTGGAGTTCCATGTCCCGGCCCTTCAGTTCACTGATCGTACCGCGGAACTTGCCCTTCAGACCTACGGGGAATTCGACGCCCTGCAGATCGGGCGCGAAGAGCGCCACATCGGCGAACTCCACGTGCGAACTGTCCAGTTCCACCCGCATGCGCACCCTGTTCTCAAAATCGTCGAAATCGGCGAAGCTCTCCGTGTCGAATTTGAGGTTCCCGTTCAATTCGGTTCCCGGTGTTCTGATCCGCATGCCGGCGATGCGGATCCCCCGCGGGCTCACCTGCGTCGCGCCACTCAATTCCTCCAGGACCAGCCCGCTGCGGTCCCTCAGGCTGATCCGCTCCAGATCCACGAGGACCGAGTCGCCCGCGATACGCACGTTCTGACCGATGATATCCGCCGTGTTCACGTCCACATGGTCGAAGTCCACGCCGAACGGCAGCGGCTCGATGTTCGCGTCGTGGAAGCTGAAATGCAGGCGCTGGATGTCGAGCTCATTGCAGCGGATCTTCCAGTCGCCGCCGCCGCTGGTGGTATCCTCACTGGCCAGCTTTTCCAGCAGGTTGGTGAGGTTGCTGTGGGCGTCCCCCTGGGCTTTGCCCAGCGCGAAGCGTGTGTCGTGCAGTTCCAGGCGACGCACCTGTATGCGCTGTTCTTCGGTATCGATCCGCAAGCCGCGGATGCGCAGTTCGTCCACGGCGAGGAGCGTATCACCGTTGAGATCGGCGATGAACACGCCGTGCAGGCGGTTCATGGCGAACGGACGGATCTCCACGCGCTCGATGCGCACGGTGATCCCCAGGTCCCTGCTCAGCTTGTTGCTCAGAAAGCCCGCGATCCAGGTCTGCACCACGGGGTAGAGCAGCAGGACGATGATGACGAGCACGATGAACAGCAGCGACACGATGACCAGGATGGTCCATCGCACCACGCGGTGCCAACGTTTCCGTATGCGCTTCTTGCCGCTCAGCTTCGTCTAATTTCGGCCCGCTCACAAGCCAACTTCGGACCAACCGGCGAAAGTAGCCGCCCGCTCGTGCCAACCTCAGGCCCCCTGACCATCCTCGGCATCGAAAGTTCGTGCGACGAGACGGCCGCCGCCGTCCTCGTGGACGGTGTAGTGCGCAGCAATGTGGTGGCGTCACAGGAGGTGCATGCCAAGTGGGGCGGGGTGGTACCCGAATTGGCGAGCCGGGCGCATCAGGAGCACATCGTGCCTGTGGTGCGGGAGGCCCTGGCCCAAGCCGAAGTCACCAAGGAAGAACTGGATGGCGTGGCGTTCACGCAGGGTCCAGGTCTCATCGGCGCGCTGCTCGTGGGTGCGTGTTTCGCCCGGTCGCTCGCGCAGGCGCTGGACATTCCGCTTTTGGCCGTTGATCACATCCAGGCCCATGTGCTGGCGCACCTCATACGTGATGGGAACGATCGGCCGATACCCGCTTTCCCCTTCCTGAATCTCACTGTGAGCGGAGGTCACACGCAATTGGTGCTGGTGCGCTCGGCGCTGGACATGCAGGTCCTTGGCCAGACGCTTGACGACGCGGCGGGAGAAGCGTTCGACAAGGGGGGCAAGGTCCTCGGGCTTCCCTACCCATCCGGCCCGTTGGTCGATCGGTATGCCCGCGACGGGAATGCGCAGCGCTACGGCCTGCCAGTACCTTCCATCCCCGGCCTGGACTTCAGCTTCAGCGGCATCAAGACCGCATTCCTCAACCTGGTGCGCAAAGGCGAGTCCGAGAACGCGGCCTTCGCCACCGAGCAGCGGGACGATCTTTGCGCCGCGCTTCAACGCACGATCATCGACCACCTGCTGGCCAAGACACGGCGCGCCATGCGGGACCTCGAGCTATCACGCGTGGGTATTGCCGGTGGCGTCGCGGCCAACAGCGGGCTCCGCACCAGGCTCGCCGACCTGGGCGCCCGGGAAGGTTGGGACGTCTTCGTACCACCTTTCGCCTACTGCACCGACAACGCCGCGATGATCGCCATGGCCGGGCATCACCTCTACGAAGCCGGCAAGTTCGCCGCCTTGGACACGGTACCTGTCGCCCGGTTCGCCTGATCCGCAAAAGATCCGGTCATTCCTGTGAACGAACGGACCATGGCACGGTCGGTGCCAAGTTGGGGTCCGTTTACATTTGCCCGTGACCGCCCCCATGGCTTTCGGACAGTTTCAACGCGCAAGGCCCGCAGTGGGTGGAAAATGAACCAGGTGCGGAACGCGAGCGCGACCATCCTCCTGCTTCTGGCCTGGACCGTCGGCCATGCGCAACCCGCGTCCCCTTTCGGGCCTGCTGCGGCTTGGCTCGTAGTGGAAGGTGACAGCCTGCTGCGCATGGAAAAGCCGCAAAAGGCGGTGGACAAATACACGCAGGCCATCGACATGGAGCCTTCGGCGAGCAACTACTCGGCACGCGCCCGGGCGTGGTACCAGATGGACCGGATGGACCGCTTCCTGCTGGACACGGAGAAGGCCCTGAAGATCGACAGCACCCATGCCGAAGCGAACTATCAGCGAGCGCTGTACGCCTTGAGGAGCGAAGACTACCGCACGGCCGAGCGGCTGAGCACACGCGCCCTGGACCATGGTGCGAAGAACAGGGTGCGGGAGCAGGCACTGATCGTGCGCGGTGAAGCGCGTGCCGAACTGCGGAAGACGAAAGAAGCCATCGCCGACCTGAAGGCGGGGCTCGGGGACCGCACTGAAGACCTGCCGGCGATGAAAACGCTGGCCCGCATGCATGACGCGCAGAAGGACCATGCGGCCAGCCTGTCCGTATTGGAGAAGCTATGCACCGTGGAACCCGGCGACATCGGCAACTGGACCAACCGCGGCTTCGAATTGGCCGCACTGGGACGTTACGAAGAGGCACTGACCATCTACGGCAAGGCGCTGACTTTGGACAAGGACGAACCCACCGCGCTGAGCGATCGGGCCTATGCGCTGCACAAGCTGGGCAGGAACCAGGAAGCCATGGTCGACGTGGAACGCAGCCTGAAGTCCTATCCATCGAACGCTTTCGCCCTGCATACGCGCGCCTTGCTGAGGCTGGCGAAAGGCGAACGCGAGAAGGCCTGTGCGGACCTCCACCTGGCCCACATCATCGGCGGCGTTGCCGAAGTGGATGCGTTGCTGGAGAAGAACTGCGGCGGCATCCAGCAGAAGCGATAAGCGTAGGGGCGTGGAATGACCGTGCCGTGCTATCGGCTGCGGTCCGGCTCAAGTCCGCGAGGAAGTTCAGCGCAATGTGGGCCGATCCCGATCGATCATCGGACCACCATACGCAGCGATCGGACCGTTCCATTGTCCGCTTCGAAACGCACCATGTAAAGACCGGCCACCGCATCGAGCTGCATGGTGAGAACACCAGCGGAGAGGCGACGGGATGCCCCCTGCTCCTTCCCTTGCGCATCGAACACGCGCACGCGGCCCGAAAGACCGGGTGCCTGCACGGTGAACGTGCCGTCGTTCGGAACTGGATAGAGCAACACTCCGTCCGTTCCTACCGCATCCGGTGTGGAGAGGAACGGCGAGGCGGGCAGGACCTCAAAGCGGTCGAGCCCGGCCTCCACGAGGTGGCCCGGATCCGAATCAGCCGTGAGGACGCTGAACTTCATGGTCGTGGTCGGTGCGATCAAGGCGCTCAATTGCACTTGGTTCAAGACCCATTGGCCCATGTCGCTCGCGTCCACATCAAGCGCCTCGATGGTGACGGTCTGCTCACCATTGTCCAGCCGGATGTATAGAACATCATTGCTTGTGCTGTTGCCACCACCGCTGAACCACCAGCGGTAGTAACGGATCCATGGATCGGCGGTGAGGGTCGCGTCGAACTCGGGTGATTCCAGCAGAACGGAGCCATCGTCCACATCGTCTTCACCCGCGCCGCCACCGCCATTCCCGGTGATATAAGCGGACCCGCCACAATCATCATCCACATCATCTCCCGGCGCACATGGGTCACCATCGAATTCCGTCCCCACAGGTACGGCACGTTCCCAAGCGCCTGTACCCGCATCTCCTCCAGCGCTCCATCCGAGATCCACGGAGAAGTCATCCGCGTAGCCGACCGGCAGGACCAGGATCAGGTCAGGAGAACCATCCGATAGAAGTTGGGGATCCAAGCAGACGGAATGATGTCCCCAGTGACCGGCCGCGATGTCGTACACGCCCGCGAAAACCCCGGGTGTCGTGAAGCCCCCATTCGCATCGGAGGTGGTGGAATACTGGTAGATATCGTTGGTGAGCACCACCAAGGCGTTCGGAACGGGCATGCTGGTCCCTTCCTCGATCACTTGACCGGACAACTCGAACGGGACGAGAGGGATCAACTGTACATCGAGCACGGTGACCTGGCCGTTCACAAGAACGACGCCTTCGACCGTCTGGCTCACATAGCCCGGCGCGCTTACGCTCACGGTGAATGTCCCGGCCGAAGCCCATCCTGTGCTGTAGATCCCATCGAAATCATCCGTCACGTCGAAAGCCGCTGTACCATCGAGCGTCACTGTGGCCTGGTCCACCGGCTGGCTCGTGCTGGCATCCGTGATAGTACCCTCCAACCAACAAGCTTGCACATAGGTGGGCCCCAGAATGAACAAGCCCTCCTGAATGTCGCTCACCAGCAGGTTCCCGCTCGGCAGGAACGGATAAACCCCCCAGGCACCATTGAAGCCATCCCCCGTGAAGGGCGACGTATCGAACCGGCCCACCTCCACGATGTTCGTCGGGTCGTTCACATCGTAAATGGAGATGCCCTCCGTGTAATAGCTCTGTATCACGTAGCCGTTCAGCCAATACGTGTTGTGAATGATCGCGTTGCTGCCAGGGTCGGTCTGCAACTGGTCGAGCGGTTGGATGTCCGTAGGGTCGCTCACATCGTAAGCGGCCAGATAGCTGTTGGGCTTTTCATCCGTCGTGAACAGATACTGCCCACTATCATCGAGCCAGCAGTTGTGGGTGAACTCGAGCGGAGTGTCCATCTGCCCAAGGACGTCCGGGTTCGCCGGATCGCTCACGTCCACCACGGTGAAGAATCCGTCGGTGATGTGGGCCGCATAGAGCATGTTGCCCCGGGCGTAACAATCATGCACATAGTAGTCGTCATACTCGCCGACCTCCACGGGTGCCATGGGATCCTGTGTGAGATCGTAGAAGATGATACCGCCGTTGCCGCGGTTGGCGCCATTGAGATAGAGCCGGCCGTTCTCATCGATGAACAGGGAATGGGACGTGATCCAGCCATCCCCTTCGAAAATGGTCACCGGCAGATCGGTGCTTTCCGGGAGCGGTGAAAGGTCGATGATCATCAATCCACCTTCGGCTTCGGTGGTGATGTACGCGTGATCACCCCAGGTCTTGATCTCGCGCCAGATGCTGTTAGGCCCGGCGGTAAAGAAGACCTCCGACGGGTTGGCGGGGTCGTTCACGTTCACCACGGAGACCCCTCCGGAGTTGTCCTCGGAGTCATCACCGTTCACCCCTACGAGGGCGTATTCATTACCCTGCTCATCGACGTAACCCCATAGATTGCTGAGGTCGCTGTTGCGCTCGGCCTGGTAGTCGAAATGCCCGAGCTGGGTGATATTGAGCTGGGCTTCGGCGCCACTGAGGATGGAAGCGAGCATGCCCAGGACCAAGGCACGCAATGGGGTACGGATCGTCATGAGGGCAATGTATGCGCCCAAGGGAGAAAGGGAGCGAGACCTTCGACCGATGTCGCGTGGGATCCTTCCGGAACAGGTCCGCGTGATGTCATACCCCGGTGCCCGCTACCTTGGGACCGCGCTGCACGCCTTTGTCATGGCTCGGCGGCTGAAGTATGAACGACATCCTCTGCCCTACTGATTTCACCAAGGCCGCCTCGAGCGCGCAACGCTATGCCACGGTCATCGCGGCGGCATCGAACTCCTCAGTGACACTGTTGCACGTGCTGGACAAGCACCACCACGAGAGCGATGCGCTCGCCAACGCCAGTGCGCAGATGGGTACGGCGGCGGACAAGTTGCTGCGCACCGTGAAAGTGAACGAGGTGTTCCGCGAGGGTGATCCGCTGAAGCAGATCATCGCCGAATCGGGCAAGAACCACGCGATGATGGTGGTGGGCACGCACGGACCCAAGGGGCTGCGTCAATCGCTGCTGGGGGCGGACATCCTCAAATTGGTGCGGCAAGTGGCCATCCCATCGCTGGTGGTGCAGGCGGAGAGCCTGGCCGAGCCGATGATGGAGCGCATCCTCCTACCGGTGGCGGGCCACACTGACATCAGCGGACTCCTGAACGCCGTGAGCCTGCTGGCCCGCACGTTCAAGTCCGAAGTGCATGTCTTCCAGATCATCCGCCCCGGGGAGGAGCCGAGCGAGCAACTGGTGAAGAACAAGGCGCTCATGCTGGAGCGGCTGAAAGAGGAACGCCTCGCCCGCGTGGAAGCCAACGTTCCCACCACGGTATTCAGCATGGGCTTCGCGGAGCAGACCATCCGCTATGCGCAGGAGATCGGGGCCGGGTGCATCGCCATCATGGCCAAGGCCAGTGATGATTATCGGTGGATCGCGGATGCCGAAAAGGAGCGCCTGCTGACCAACGCGCCGTGCATTCCCGTGCTGTGCGCGCTGTAGCGGGTCACTTCGTCCGGAAGACGCGATAGGCGGTGTTCTCGAAGATCAGCTCCGACGTCCCGGGAGGAACGAACCCGCCACGATCCTTCATGGCCACAACGATGAGCGGTCCGGAGAGCACGGGATCCGTGATCCTCCCGTTGAAGTAGGCATCCTGCTGTTGCACCCGCGACCAGGCATCCTCCTCATCGAAGAAATGCGAACGGTACGCGTGCAGGCGCGTGTAGACGATCACCATGTAACCCAGGTCCTCGTCCTGCGAGATCACCAGCGGACCGTCCGACGGGGTCCGGTCCAGGAACGCCAGCACCTCCCGCTGCTGCTCGTTGAGCCAGAAGCCCGGAGAGGAGGCGCGCAGTTCACGTTTGATGTTCAACGTGAAGAACGCGATGTTGTCCGAGAGCGACAACAACACCACGGCAACGGCGATGAGACCCGCTCTTTTCCTCCAGCGCTCGCGCACCCGGGGCCAGGCCTCGTTCAAGAGCCACGGCGCCCCGATGAGGAAAAGCGCGGACCACGCATAGCCCCGGGTGAAATGGAGGGGTTGATACGGATGGATGAGCAGTTCATGGTTCTCCAACGCGAGATGACCTGCCGCCATAACGGCGAGCATCCGCCCGGCGGGCGTACTGAGGAAGACCCTGATCCGCTCGATCGATCGCAAGCGAGCGCATGCGGCGAACCCGACAAGCGCGTAAGCGGGAATTATTGAACGCAGTTCCAGGACATAGGGCAGCGGGAACGCCGCCGTAAGTCGCGGATCCATCCTCGGTGGCAGCCATAGGAAGTAGTAATAACAACAGGCCCCGAAGGTGGCGGCCAGAGCCACAGGAACGGACCATGGGACCGGACTTCCCTTGGTGCCCCATCTTTCGACACAAGACCAGCCGAAGAACACGACCAGCCCACCGACAGCGGAGAACGGATGTGAAGCGGCGAGCAGCACCAGGAACAGGACGGCCGTTCTATAACGTCCTTGCAGAAAAGCCAGGGCGGTGGTGAAATACAGGAAGTGGTAGTAAGCCTCGTTCGGCAGGATCAAGCAACGGCCCAAATTCATCATCCACCACCCGTGGGCCGGATCCAGGTCCAACAGGTGTTTCCATGTGTCCTCCAAAGGGCGACCGTTGAACAGGTTCACGGCTTCACCGGTCAGGGCCAGCAGCCCACCGCCCCAGAGGAACAACACATGGCCCCATCTCCTCGCCGCGCCGGAAAGGGGCACCACCACATCGAACAGCCGCGTGAAAGCGCGCACGGCCAACAGTCCCATGCACGCCCAGAAGATCACGTACAGCACTCCGGGGTCCATGGGCAACATCCGCCAGATCCGGCCAAGGGCCCACAAGTGCATTTGCAAAAGCACCGGTTCCCCTGTCGCGTCGACGTTGGACGGGAGTGTGAAGAGCAGCCCATGCAGATCGTTGTCAGCGAACTCCCGGGCGCACGCCATGGAGTACGGTAGGTCGTACTGGACGAAACCCGTGGCATGGAGCCCGGGATGGATCAAGGCCCCCAGATAGTGCGCCAGGTAGAACGCGCCCGCAGGCGACCACAGCAGGAATACCCACCACCACCTGGCCTGTACGCGAGGCTCACGGATGTTGACCGCTGTGGGTCCGGAGCTGATGGCCGTATTCATGCAAGTCGTACCTGAGCGGAATGCTCTACGATGCGCAAAGTACATTTCCGACAGAGGTCGCCGGGCCCAGGACTTCGGCCGAACGTTCGGCCGTCATGCGAAAAGAAGCGATGCCGACCGCGTCGTTGTTGTTGCGACAGTCGGGTCGCGGTGCGATGATCAGCTGAAGAGGTCCAACTGACCCGCAGGCGGCCGCCGGAAAAGATCCGTCCGTAACGGCGGGATCGTTCTTCCTGCGAACACCCTCCGGTGCGTGATGTGGAAGATGCGCTTCACCGCTTTCGCGAACTCCCCCTCCCCTTTCATCCGTCGACCGAAGGTGCTGTCGTTCATCGCGCCGCCGTGCATCGCGCTTACCTGGGCGATCACTTTTGCCGCGCGATCCGGGAAATGCTCGCGCAGCCAATTGTCGAAGACCGGTTTCACCGCACCATTGGTCCTCACAATGGTGTAACCGGCCCCCAAAGCACCCGCTCCGGCGGCCGCTTCCAGCAAGGCGGGTATCTCGTGCTGGTTCATCGCCGGGATGATGGGTGCGGTCATCACCATGGTGGGCACACCCGCCTTCGTCAGTTCCTCGATCGTCCGCACACGGTTCGCGCCCGTGCTCGTGCGCGGTTCCATCACACGGCGCAGTTCCTCGTTCAGCGTCGTTAGACTGATGGCCACGCTCGCGATGCCCATGGATGCCATCTCCGCGAGCAGGTCAAGGTCGCGCAGGATGAGCGCGTTCTTGGTGATCATGGCCACCGGCTGACGGAATTCCAGGCAGACCTCCAGCATGCGACGGGTGATGCCCTCCTTGCGCTCCACCGGCTGGTAGCAATCCGTGTTGCCGGAGAACATGATGGGCGCTGCGTTCCACTTCTTGTCCATCAATGTGCTCCTCAGCAATTCGGGCGCGTTGCGCTTCACCAGTACCACGCGCTCGAAATCCAGACCGGCGCTGTAGCCCCAGTATTCATGTGTAGGCCTCGCATAGCAGTACGCGCAACCGTGCTCGCAGCCCTGGTACGGGTTCATGCTCCAGTCGAAACGCAGGTCCGGTGAATCCACCTTGTTCACGATGGACTTCGCGTGTTCGATGACGTAGCGTGTTCGACGATCCTCCTCCTCCACCTCATCGATCCCTTCCCAATGCACCACGCCATAGCTGAGCTTCAGGAAGCGATTGGCCACCTGCGTCGCTGCTCCCCGACCCTTGATGGGTTTTCCGTCGATCGGCATTCGAACAATATATCAGGGATCCGAAGCTTCTGCGGATGCACAGGAAGCAGCGCGTGAGCAGGGATCGATGAAATGCTCCGTCTGAAGATCCACGCGTTCCGACCGGTCACCTTCCCATGCGAACCTCATTCATCGTTACAAACAACGCCCGATGAGAGCCTTTGCACCCGCCCCCGAACTCAGCGCACTGCTACTGCTGACGACCTCACTCTTGATGTCGCCGCTCGTACATGCGGAACGTTGCTGCCGTATCGCCATACCCGAGATCCGCTTCCAGGCCAATTCGGTCGAGCCCCTTCGGGGCATATACGACCTGGGATGTGTCGTGCGATCCTTGCATGCGGACAGTGCGCTCTCGGTAGTAGCCGTTATGCTGCGCGAGAACCCCACGATCACCTTGGGACTTGTCGGGCACTCGGACGTCGAGGAGAAAGATGTCCGTGTACTGAGCCTCGCACGTGCCAGGTGGGTGGCCTGTATGCTGGTCTCGTCCTACGGGGTCGACCCGGGCCGCTTGTCCGTTGAGGGCAAAGGCGATGACCAACCGCGTTTTTCCCCGCGCGCGCTGCGAAGCATGATCAAAGCGGATCGTGTGCGGAGCCGGCTGCACAACCGCCGTGTCGAATTCCGTGTCACTGGCTTCGCGTGGGTACATGAACCGGTTGATGGAATATCCGCAGTGCGCTTCCTTTCAGATCCCGCCACTGCAACAAGGCCAGCCGAGAATTTTTGCGACCAACAACAAGTGGCGTTCGCGTGTGGCTCTGATACTGGATCCGAAGAGGCAACACCCTCTGCTGACGACCCATTACCGGCCAGTAGCGCACGGACGGAGATCCCCGGGACCACCGATGCTTCGAAGATGACCGGAACGGCACCCTCTCTCCTTACCAACCCCATCGATGGTGATCGGATCATCATCGTTGGACTGCCCAATGGACCAACGGGCGGTCACGCGGAGATCCTCACACTGGACGGCCGTTCGTTGTGTGCCCGTTCTTTCGCACAGGTTCAGGCGGCGGGGCGCGTCACCATCGACCTGCCGTCGCTACCGGCAGCTTCGGCCTACATCGTGCGTGTCAGCGTCGGAGCACATAGCTGGTCGTTGCGTTTCGTTAAGCCGTGAGCCACATATCGTCTCCTGAAAAACGAAGGGCCGGGGGCTC
>JAGODO010000089.1 GCA_017998165.1 Flavobacteriales bacterium
TATAACGGCAACGTGGTGTTGGATGGCAGCGGTGCAGCTACCGTAGCCCTGCCGGATTACTTCCAGGCACTGAACAAGGATTACCGCTACCAGTTGACGCCGATCGGTGCACCCGGTCCTGGTCTATTCGTGGCGCAGAAAGTCGCGAACGGTGTGTTCACCATCGCCGGTGGAACGCCGGGCGCGGAAGTATCGTGGCAGGTCACAGGCATCCGTCAAGATGCGTTCGCCATTGAGAACCGCATCCCGAACACCGTGGACAAGAAGGGCGTTGAGGTCGGCAAGTACCTGCATCCTTCCGCTTTCGGCTTGGATCGCTCGATGGGCATCGACTATCGCACCAATGGAGAGTAAGAGTGTGGCACCATCATTATCCAAGGCACCTGTTCCAGCACATTGATCAGCGAAAGTGCCAGCGCCTTGGGTGAAGAAGTCCCCGGTGGTGAACGAATAGGACCTTCCAGCATCCCAGCGATCCGTTCCTGATGACCTTGGGCAGTGCCGCCTTCAACAACCTCCGCGTGCAGCAACTGCCTTGAACAGAACAACCACCCCGGCTTAACGGGTAAGGGCCGGTGCGGTGCATGCGCGGCGCTCCTCATGGGGTGCCGTTCGTGCGTTCGGGCAGGTGGTCGGTACTTTCGCGCCATGTCCTTGCGTATCGCCACCAACACCGTGGAGGCCGTGCTGGACCAGTACCAGCGCGACCTGTCACCGCTGTACCCGAAAGGAGAGGTGCGCGCCATCGCCTGTGCTGTGTTCTTCGACCGCCTGGGTTGGGACGCCACGGACCTGATGTTGAAGCGTGAGGCGGCGCTGAGCGAGAGCGAACTGCTGCAGGTCTATCTGCCGCTCAAACGCCTTCGCACGGGTGAGCCGCTGCAGTATGTGTTGGGCAGCGTCGAATTCCATGGCGTGCATATCAACGTGGACCCGAGCGTGCTCATCCCAAGGCCGGAGACCGAAGAACTGGTGGACCTGATCATCCGCTCGCGCACGGAAGGTCCGAAGCGCATTCTGGACATCGGCACGGGTAGCGGATGTATCGCGCTGGCGCTGAAGAAGGCTTTCCCTACGGCTAACGTGACGGGCATCGATGCGAGCCCAGAAGCGCTCGCCACCGCGGACCGCAACGCGCGAGCGAACAACCTCTCGGTGTATTGGACGCGGATCGATGTATTGAACAAGGCCGCCAAGCTGGAGCCGTGCGACCTCATCGTCAGCAACCCGCCTTATGTGCCACGTGCAGAAGAGGCATCGCTCGCCGACCATGTGCGGGCACATGAGCCACACCTCGCCCTTTTCGTGGAGGACGTTGATCCTTTGCTGTTCTACCGGGTCATTGGTCAACGCGCGCTGGACTTGCTGCCGGCCGGAGGCGAATTGTGGTTCGAGGGACATCATATCCATACCCCCGAGGTCGGGCGGATGCTGGAAGGCTTCGGCTATGCGGAAGTGCGCGTGCTGAAGGACCTCAGTGGCATGCCGCGCTTCATCCACGCCCGCCGATGAGGGCGTTGATCGCGCTCGTACTGTTGCTGTTCTCCGGGAATCCCTCCTTCGCGCAGTGGAGCGATACCACACGTGCCCATGACGTCCAGGACAAGGCCAAATTCATCGTGAACTTCGATGCGCGCCGCCAGCAGGTGGCCGGGGATATCGTGCGTTTCTTTGGTCTGCGCATGGGCATCCAGAAGAAGCGGAACATCTATGCGCTCGGATTGTACGGTCTCGATTCGCCCTTCGAGGACCGCTCCATCCTCCTGGACGATTTCGGCAAGGACAGCGTGGACATCCGCACGTCCATCGGCTATGTGAGCGGTACGTACGAGCGCATCTTGCTGGACACGCGCAAGTGGCAGCTGAGCGTGCCGTTCATGGCGGGCTTCGGGAGCTCACCGCTCGATCGCAAGGACAGCACGGGCGTATACAAGCGCTTCAAGGCCTTTCCGGTCTATCCGTTGGAGACGGGCGTCCGCGCTTCCTACAAGATCCTCTTCTGGCTCTACCTGCAAGGGGGTGTTGGCTACCGGAAAGTCACCGGCCCGAAAGAATTCGTTGATCGCCGATATACCGGTCCAACATGGAACTTCGGCCTCTCGATCAAATTCGGCAAGATCTTCAAGTACGCCAAGGACAAGATCGAGGAACGACGGGAACGAAAAGCAGGAGAGGATGGACCGCCTTGAGGCACAACAACGCATCGCCGCGCTCAGCGCGGAACTGGAAGAGCACAACCACCGCTACTATGTGCAGGCCGCACCGGTCATCAGCGACCGGGAGTTCGACTTCAAGCTGAAGGAACTGGAAGCGCTGGAGAAGGAGTGGCCCGATCTGGCTTCGCTGAACAGTCCCACGCAGCGCGTCGGTGGGGACATCACCAAGGAGTTCGCCCAAGTCGCGCATGTGTTCCCCATGCTCTCGCTGGGCAACAGCTACAGCACGGAAGAGGTGGCCGACTTCGTGAGGCGGGTGGAGAAGGAGAACGGCCGCACCACGTTCTGCATGGAGCTGAAGTACGACGGTGTGGCCATCAGCCTGAGCTACCGCGATGGTGAACTGGTGCGTGGCGTCACTCGGGGAGATGGCGAGAAGGGCGATGACATCACGGCCAACGTGCGCACGGTGCGCGCCATCCCGCTCAAGCTCCGCGGTGATTTCCCGAAAGCGTTCGAGGCGCGTGGCGAGATCCTCTTCATGCGCGCCCAGTTCGACAAGCTGAACGCCGAGCGCGCGCAACGGGGTGAAGAGCTGTACGCCAACCCGCGCAACACCGCGGCCGGTTCGCTCAAGCAGCAGGATCCGAAAGACGTTGCCAAGCGCGGACTCGATAATTTCATCTACACACTGCAGGGCGAGGGACTTCCTTCCCGCAGCCACTACGAGAACATCAGGGCCGCGCATGGCTGGGGTTTCAAGACGCCGGACCCGAAGCGCCGCTTCATCGAGCGCGCGGACAGCGTGGAGGGCATCATGGCCTTCATCGATCACTGGGACAAGGCCCGGCACCAGTTGGAGATGGACATCGACGGCATCGTGATCAAGGTGGATGACCTCCGCGTGCAGGAGGAACTCGGGCTCACGGCCAAGAGCCCTCGCTGGGCCATCGCGTACAAGTTCCAGGCGGAGCAGGCCGTTACGCGCTTGAACGGGGTGAGCTACCAGGTCGGACGGACAGGAGCCATCACACCGGTGGCTGAATTGCAGCCTGTGCTGCTCGCGGGCACCACGGTGAAGCGCGCCTCGCTCCACAACGCCGACCAGATCGCCAAGCTGGACCTGCACGTCGGCGACTTCGTCCAGGTGGAGAAGGGCGGGGAGATCATTCCCAAGATCACCGGCGTGGAGATCGCGCGCCGAACCGGCAGCGAAGAGCGGGTCATCTTTCCGGAGACTTGTCCCGAATGCGGCACAGCGCTGGTCCGCTACGAGGGCGAGGCCCAGCACTACTGCCCGAACGAGCATGCGTGCCCGCCGCAGATCACGGGGCGCATCGAGCACTTCGTGGGCCGCAAGATGATGGCCATCGATGGGCTGGGCGGCGAGACGGTGGTGGAGCTGGTGCGTGCCGGCCTCATCCACAACGTGGCCGACCTCTACGACCTCACCAAGGAGCAATTGCTCGGCCTGGGCAAGGGCTGGGGCGAGAAGAGCGCTTCCCAAGTGATCGAGGGCATCGCCGCGAGCAAGGCCATTCCGTTCGAACAAATGCTCTTCGCGCTGGGCATCCGCCATGTTGGCGAAACCGTTGCGAAGAAGATCGCCCGCGCCGTGGGCAGCATCGATCGGCTGAGGGGCATGACGCTCATCGACCTGGTCGCGATCGATGAAGTGGGGGAGGTGATCGCGCAGAGCATCATGGATTTCTTCGCCGTGGAAGGGAACCGCAACATCGTGGAGCGTTTGCGTACCGCAGGTCTCCGGTTCGAGGTCGACGCTTCGCAACAACAACCGGTCGGCGACAAGCTCAAGGGCCTTTCCTTCGTTGTTAGCGGTGTTTTTGCCGGTTACGACCGGGATGGCGTCAAGGAGGCCATCGAACGGAACGGCGGAAAGGTCAGCGGATCGATCAGCAAGAAGACCAACTTTGTGCTCGCCGGCGCCGACATGGGCCCAGCCAAACGCCAGAAGGCCGAGGAACTGGGCGTGCAGGTGATCGGCGAAGAGGACTTCAACCGTATGATCGGGACGTGAAACTGTTCGACCGCATCAAGGAATGGCTGGGCATGCGTCGCCTGCTGAAGGAGACCATGCCCGATCGGCGGCCCGTGGCCAAGAACCTCGCGCACTGCGTGAAGGTCGGCGTGGTGTACCTGGCCGAGGACGAGAAGGCCCATACGGACGTGAAGAACTACGTGAAGAAGATGAAGGATGAGCTGGGACTCCACAAGATCCAGTGCATCGGCTACTTCGAAGGGAAGGAGCTGCCCTTCCACCTGCACGCCAAACTGAACTTCGACGCGTTCTGCCAGAAGGAACTGAACTGGTACCGCATCCCCGGCGGCAATACGGTGAACAACTTCATCGCCGAGGAGCATGACGTGCTCATCGACCTGACGATGGACGACTACCTGCCGCTGCAGTACATCGTGGCCAAGAGCCGCGCACGGTTCAAGGTTGGCCGCTTCACCGAAGGCAACAAGCGCTTCCTGGACATGATGATCGATACGGCCGGGGCGCACAGCCTGCCGCAGCTCATCTCCAACATCGACCGCTACCTGCTGATGATCAATCGCAAGGTCGAACACTCGCTCAACTGAGGTCTCGACCGCACTCGACCTGACAGAACACGACATGGACCATCGTTTCCGCGGCCTCGGCGTCGCCCTCGTTACTCCCTTCAGACCCGCAGCGCACGGCGGCGTTCCGCCCATCGATTATGCCGGCCTGCAGCAGGTGATCGAACACCAGGTCAACGGCGGGATCGATTACCTCGTGGTGATGGGCACCACCGGAGAGAGCGTCACCATCACGGCCGAGGAGAAAAAGCAATTGCTCGCCTACGTGATCGAAGTGGTGAAGAACCGGGTACCCATCGTTCTGGGTGTAGGCGGCAACAACACGGCGGAGGTCGTACACCAATTGGAGACCTACGAGCTGAGCGGTGTGGACGGCATCCTCAGCGTGAGCCCGTACTACAACAAGCCGACGCAGGAGGGCATTTACCAGCACTACAAAGCGCTCGCGCAGGCCAGCCTGTTGCCCATCATCCTGTACAACGTGCCCGGCCGCACCATGAGCAACATGACGGCCGAGACCACGCTCCGGCTCGCGCGCGACTTCGAGAACATCGTCGGCATCAAGGAGGCCAGCGGCAACCTGGACCAGATCGCCACGATCCTGAAGCATCGCCCCAAGGACTTCCTGGTGATCAGCGGGGATGATTCGCTCACATTACCGATCCTCGCCCTCGGCGGAGATGGCGTGATCAGTGTGGTGGGCAACGCCCTTCCCGCCGAGTTCGCCCGACTGGTCGAAGCCGCGATGGCCGGTGACATGGCCACCGCCCGGCGCGAGCACATGAAGCTGCTCGAGTTCATGAGCTACCTCTTCGCCGAAGGCAATCCAGGGGGGATCAAGGAAGCGCTGAAGACGCTCGGATTGTGCGGGAACCACATGCGCTTGCCACTGGTGCCTGTGAGCGAGGCCACGGCGAAGAAGATCTACCACGCCATGGCGGACGCGGAGGTGGTGAAGCTCTGATCGGCGGAAAATCGCCACGCGGTGGCGATAATTTCGCCACCGCGTGGCGATTTTCCGCCAGCTACCACTCCCACATCGCGCTCATCGGCACGGCGTGCAGGTCCTTGTCGAAACCGGTGATGGCGGGCCCGGAATGCAGCACGATGCCGCGCACCCACTTCTTGCCGGCGATCTCCCGCAGTTGCTTCAGCCCGATCAGGTCATCGCTGCCGATGCTCGAGGAGGCCTTCACTTCGATGCCGACCACGCGCCCGGCGGTATCCTCCAGCACCACGTCCACTTCGCGCGCCTTCTCGTTGCGGAAGTGATAGGCTTCGGTGAACGTCTTGCTCCAACCGTTCATCTTGCGGAGTTCGCCCACCACGAAGGTCTCCAGGAGGTTGCCGAAGCGGTCGCTTTTCCCCAGGTCCCCCGCCGAGCGGATGCCGCACAGGTGCGCCGCGAAGCCGCTGTCGGACAGGTGGATCTTTTCGGCCTTCACCAGGCGGTTGGAGCGGTTGGCCGTCCATGGCCTCAGCGGCACGTGCAGGAAGGTGGCCTCCAGCAAGGCGAGATACCTGCGCAGCGTGGTGTGCGGCGCGTCGATGCCCCGGCCGATGTCCGCCAGGTTCATCAAACCGCTGCTGCGCATGGCCAGTTGGGCCAGCAGCTTCGGCATCGCCGTGAGGTCCGTGATGTTGCTGATGTCGCGCACGTCACGTTGCAGGATGCCGGTGACGTAGGCCTTGTACCAGGCGTTGCGGCGCGCACTTTCCGCGCGTCCCATCACCTCGGGATAGCCACCGGCGAACACCTTGCGCGCGAGCTTCGACCGGTCGCAGTGGGTAAGGGGCGTTATCGGCAGCCGCTTGCCGAATGCCGCATCGATGAAGCCGCTCTTGCGCCCGGCCAGTTCGTCCTGGGCCATGGGATACAGCGTGACGATCTCCATGCGCCCGGCCAACGAGTCGCCGAGCTTCGGGAGCACCAGCACGTTCGCGCTGCCGGTGAGCAGGAAGCGGCCCGGCCGGCGGTCGCGGTCCACCGAGGCCTTGATGGCCCGGAAGATGTTCGGCGCGTTCTGTACCTCGTCGATCACGGCGAAGCCGCCGAGGCCCGCGATGAAACCCGCCGGGTCGTTCAAGGCCGCGTCCAGCGACGCGTGGTCGTCGAGCGTGACGTAGCTAGCCTTGCGCTTCGCGGCCACTTCCTTCACCAGCGTGGTTTTGCCCGTTTGGCGCGCGCCGTTCACCAGGACGACCGGCGTGTCCTTCATGGCGATATCGATGTAGTGCCTGAGGTTCCTGGCTTTCATGTGTTGCGCGCCGAAGCTCGGCGCAGGCGTAGCGGCCTTCCCCTGTTCCGGAAGGTTGAACGAAGGTATGTCGATCGGTGGAAAATCGCCACCTCGTGGCGATAATTTCGCCACGAGGTGGCGATTTTCCACCTAAAGCAACGCCCGCGCCTTGATCTCCAGATACTTGTTCAGCACGCTCACGCTCAGGTCCTGCGGGCGCGTGAGGATGGTGAGGATCCCATGGCTCTCCAGCTCTTTCGCGATGAGCTGCTTCTCGTAGATGAGCTTGTTCGTGATGGTCTTCACGTACACGTCCACCGTGTCGCGGTCAGGCAGTGCCATCAGCTCATCGAGCTCGGTGTTCTTGAAGATGACGACGGCCACCAGGTGGGCGCGGGCCAGCCGTTGCAGGAAGGGCAGCTGTCGCCGCATGGCGGTCAGGCTCTCGAAGTTCGTGTACACCACGAGAAGGCTGCGCTGGCCCATCACGCGCCGCACGCGGGCGAAGAGCGTGTCGAAATCCGTCTCGGCGAAATCGGTGCACTGGGCATAGAGCAGTTCCAGCACCTTACGGATCTGCGACTTATCCCGAGAGGGAGCCAGCAGCCCATGCACCTTGTCGCTATAGGTGATGATCCCCGCCTTGTCGTCCTTTTTGATCGCGATGTCGCTGAGTACGAGCGATGCGTTGATCGCGCGGTCCAGCAATGTCAGGCCCTCGAACGGCATCTTCATCACGCGGCCCAGGTCGATCAGGCTGATGATCTGCTGTGCCTTCTCGTCCTGGTACTGGTTCACCATCAGGCGGCTCTTGCGCGCGGTGGCTTTCCAGTTCACGGTGCGCTTGTCATCGCCCGGGATGTAGTCGCGGATGCGCTCGAATTCCACGCGCTGGGCGCTGCGGCGCACCTTCTTCACCCCGGCCATGCTCCATCGGTCGGCCAGGGCCATCAATTCATACTTGCGCAGGTGGATGTAGCTCGGATATACCGCGACCTCCTTGCCTTGTTCCTGCCGGTAGCGCCGCTCCGCCAGTCCGAGCGAAGTGCGCACCAGGGTGTTGATCGCCCCGTAGGTGTACACGCCGCGCTCCAGCGGGCGCACCATGTAGTTGAACGAGCGTACCCCCCCGGAAGGGATATCGGCAGCCAGGTCCAGCTTCCGTTCCTGGAATTGGAAAGGCAATTCGTCGAGCACGCGCACGCGTATGAGCATCGTGTAACGGCTCACCACGGACACCGTCACCGGGTTCTCATCGCCGTTGCTCCACTTGTCCAATGTGCTCCGGCTGGCGCTGATGCCATGACGGACACGGTAGAGCAGCGACGCGTCCACCAAGGTGATGATGCCGAACGCCAGCAGGCCATACGTGGCGATGGGCAGGATGATCGGCCAGATGAAGGCGAGGCAGAAGAGCACCACGAAGCCCCATCCGATGCCGAAGAACCGGGAGGTGAGGAAGAACGAGCGGAGGAAACGCTTCACCGGGGAACGGGCACTTTGGCGATGAATTGCGCCACGACCTCATCCGGCCGCAGGCCTTCCATCTCGCGTTCGGGCGTGAGCAGGATGCGGTGGCGCAGCACGGGCGTGAGCACGAGTTGGATGTCCTCGGGAACCACGAAGTCACGCCCCTGGATCGCTGCCGCGCTCTTCGCCCCACGCAGGATGGCCAGGCTCGCGCGCGGCGAAGCGCCCAGCATCAGCGCACGGTCGTTGCGTGTGGCGTGGATGATGTCCGCGATGTAGCGCACCAGCTTCTCGTCGCAGCGTACACCGCGGACCAGCATCCGTGCGCGTTCCAGTTCGGCAGGCGTGATCACCGGCTGGATGTGCTCTACGCTCAGGCGTTGTGCGCCTTCCTGGCTGCGCAGCATCAGTGCGACCTCATCCTCCACGCTGGGATAACCGATGTCGACCTTGAAGAGGAACCGGTCCAGTTGCGCTTCCGGCAAACGATAGGTACCCTCGTGCTCGATGGGGTTCTGCGTGGCCACTACCATGAACGGTACGCCGAGCGGGTATGTGCGGCCGTCCACCGTGACCTGTCGCTCTTCCATCGACTCGAACAGCGCGGCCTGGGTCTTGGCCGGTGCGCGGTTGATCTCGTCGATGAGGATGATGTTGCTGAAGATCGGCCCCGCCTTGAACTCGAAGGTGCTCGTACGCGGATCAAAAACACTGGTGCCGATCACGTCGCTTGGCATCAGGTCGGGCGTGAACTGGATGCGGCTGAAGCCCGTATGCACGGTGCGTGCGAGCAGCTTCGCTGTGAGCGTTTTCGCCAGGCCCGGCATGCCTTCGATGAGCACATGACCGTCGCTCAGCATGGCGATCAACAGCAGGTCGAGCACTTTTTCCTGCCCCACGATCACCTTCTGCACCTCCGTGCGGATGCGGTCGGCGGTGTCGCGCAGTTCCGCGAGCGGTAGGGCGGGGATGTAACCCGTAGCGTTCGCATCCACCGGTACTTCGGGGACGGGCGCGACGGGAGGCACGTAGCCGGGTTGCGGCGCGTAGGGATCCGGGGCGGGAGCAGCGTAGGGATTGGTCTCGTCGGTCATGGGGGGATGTGTTGGGGCGATGCATGCATCGCCCGTGCGGGCGTCAGCGCAGTTGTTCGCGCACGCGTGAGAGGGTCTTGTTGAGTTGCATGAGCTGGTCCTCGCTCACGTAAGGTGCTGTTTCGTAGTGGGCCAGCAGGCGGAAGGTGCTGTGCCATTGCTCGATCGGAATGCCGGTGCGACCTGCGACGTGCTCGATCGTCTCTTCATCCCACACGCTGCGCCTCAGGTACAGCCGTTGCCGCAGTTCGTCCTTGAAGTAGAGGCACATCTTCCTGGCAAGATCCGTGTGGTCACCTTTGAAGAAGTACAGTCGCCCGATGGTCTCCGCGAACTCCCTTGTCGTGTTCCTTACGGGTTCCAATTCGGGAATGGCCCGCTGGCGGCGGCGGGCGTAGACGAACACCGTCAGGAAGAGGATGCCGATCACGGTCCAGTAAGCACGCTTCAAGGGTGTCTTGTCCAGTACGAAGCGCAAAGGCGTGGAGCTTTCCATACGGCCGCTCTTGTAGAATTCATCCCAGCGAACGGGCAGGTCGGGCAGGAGGGAAAGTGCTGCTTCCATGAACCCGCGCGAACCGCTCTTCAACAGCGCATAGTTCGTGAACGCGTTGGGAACGGTACACAAGTAGATATGGCCCTTGCCCCACCGCATGCGCACCAGCACAGGATAACGTTGTGTCCCGGCCACTGAATCGTGCTCGATCCGCACAGCAAGCACCTCCGTGCTGTCGATCCGGAAGCTTGCGATGATGTAATCGAAGTCGCCCTTGGTGAAAATGGAAGCGCTGTCCTCGCTCAGGGGCCAGCAGGTGAACCGCAGTTCCGTCGTGTCCACCGTTTCCATGGCACCCAAGCCTTCGTTCCATACCATTTCATCGCCGGTCCATTGGTAGTCGACATGCAGCCCCAGCGTATCCAGGAACTCACGGTTGCTCCACCACTCACGCGCCGCGATGAAGGCGTTGTCCCCGCGTTCCACCATTTTCAACAGGTGGTCCCGATCCAGCGGGTCCCAGCGCATATCCTCATCCACGAAGACGTGGTTCACGCGCTCGGCAGAAGCATCCGCCGCCAGTCGTTCCTGCGCCGTCACGTAGATCGGCTCATGCACATTGGTCACGCCTTTCGAGAAGAGATCCCCCAAGCGTTCCACCGTGAGGGCGCAGCCGTTCGGCTCGCGCTTGTACGCGCTGAACGTGTCACGCCAGTCGGGCTCTTTCGGCGCGATGGTCTCCAGCAGCAGGATGAGCAGCACCACGCCGATGGTGCCGATCATGATCATGCGCTCCCCCCGGCTCATGCGTTCGGCACCGATGCCGTCGGCGCGGGTTCGGAGTTGGACTTCGGCGAGGCGCTATGCGCGGCTTCAAAGGCGGGCTTCATGCGCTCATAGCGCTGGGCATCCATCGGCGCGTCGCCGTACCACACCCATTTGAAGAGGAAGCTCATTTCACTGAAGGTGACGCGCCATGCGGGGTCCTTGAGCTGCGCCAGATAATCCGCGTCGGTGAAGCGGGGTTGCCATTTGATGCGGCCTTCGTCAACGAGCCGACGCAGCACCTTGAGCCACTGGTAGCGCAGGGCCAGCCGCCAGTTGGAGCCCTTCTCCGCGTCTCGCAACAGCTTGTCCAGATCGAGCTCCACGATGTTCTCTTCGATCTCCGTGACCTGTCTGGTCCGCTTGGGACCGGAACCGAAGACGCTGCCGAACAGATGACGACGCAGGAACCACAGGACGATGACCACCGCCACCCCCAGAAAGATCCAATGCAGGTTGTCGAACACCGCGCTGCCCGCCTCTGTGCCGAAGAGGTCGTCGAGCTTCCTGCTCAGCCAGCGCATGAGACGGTCCCACCAGAGGTTGTCGTGGTGGAGTGTGCGGTCGTAGTCCAGGTCGGGATCCTTCAGATACTCCGCGATGGCGGCCTCGTTGAAGTGGCGACGTTCCATCTCCACGGTGTCATCGGCGACCCGCTTCCACTTTTCGTACACGAATTCCTCTTCCTCCTCCTCCGTATCCTCCGAGAGATCCACCTCCGGCTCCTCGATGTTCCACACACCGCTGTCCAACTCCACGGTCGTACTGTCCACGGCCGCTGCGGCCATGATCGAGTCCATGCGTGCTTGCGCCACCGCGGCAAGGGAATCCGCAGTGGCTTGCGCCTGCGCCGCGATGGCCTCCTGCTCTTCGACCTTTACGGGATCGCAGCCCACGACGGAGCACAGCAGGAGCATCGCGAATATCCGGTCCGATCCGTGGCTCATCAGTTCTTCCCGTCCAGGTTGAACCGTTCCACTTCCGCCAGAAGGCCCGGAGCCTCCTTCTTTTCCAGTGAGCTGAGCATGTGGAAGCACATCGGAACCTGCACGAAGGGCATCAGGAGCAGCGCACTGATGTTGCCGATGAGGGCGAACAGCGTGAAGAACCACCGCAGGCGCAGGCTCGCGTCCTCGGGGTCGCCGCCCATGCTTTCGATGCCGCTCAGCCAGCCGAAGCCGGTGATCAGCCAGCCCGGGATATCGATAACCAGATTGAGGAATATCGACATGCCCACCAGAACGACGAGCAAGGCGAAGGTCATCCACCACCGGCCCCAGACCAGCGTGAACGCCCGCCCGATGCACTCCCCGAAATCCGCGCGCTCGAAGGCGTGCAACGGGTAGCTGAACTGGAACACCACCAGCAGGAAGACGGCGGGGACCAGCAGAAGGAAGACCCCCATGAAACTCATCGCGGCCGTGACCAGGCTCAGGCCGAAATAGAAGAGGAAGTGCCTGCGCGTTTCGCGCCACACTTCGCCGAGCGTGGGCCGACGGCCCGGGTGCCGCATCGTCCAGCCCATGTATTCACTGATGACGACCGCCGCTACGACGTACGCGAGCGCCATCAGCGCATAGCCTCCGAACATGCTCCAGAAGCTCGTGCTGTCCGGCGTCCTGCCCGGGCGGAAGTCATGGAAGAACGAGCCCAGGAGCACGCTGGCCACGATCTTCACCGGCAGGCAGATGAAGAACAGCGGCCGGTAGAGCGAGCCGCGGTGCGCGCGGATGTACGCGAATCCGGTGCTGATCGTCGCGCTGAAGTCGCGCACTTGCCGGTAGGCGAGCGGCTCCACCGGCCTGGTGGCCGCGCTAGGCGTTGCGGAAGCGGCGCTCGACATGGTACGGGTACACGACGAAGTAGACGATGATGAAGACCAGGCTCGCCAGGATGATCGATGCGCTCGCTTCCGGGTACATCACCGGACTGTGACGGGTGACGAACGATTCGAGGAAGCCCGCGACGATGAAGCAAGGCA
>JAGODO010000090.1 GCA_017998165.1 Flavobacteriales bacterium
CGGCCAGATCGCTCATCAGATAGAAGTCCACATAGTTCGCTCCGCTCGTGCTGAAGCGCAGGTCGACGAAGAACTCCCACCGCGTGTCATTCGCGATGGTGCTCGGGGTGCTCAAGTAGTAATTCGCCGCTCCCGGGCTGTTGCTGCGCAGGCGCTGGTTGCCGCCGTCGTCCACGACCGTGAAGAGCGCGTCCGTTCCGGTCCAGGCCGGGCCGGTGGTGAAATCGCCGTCCGTGAAGGAGTCATCCACCTGGGCGGATACGAAGACGGCCAGCGACCACGTTGCGAGGGTGGCAAGAGCGCGCGCACAGGACATGAACATCGCCATGGGATCGTGGGAAAGGTGGCGAATTCCACCGGAACCTCTTCAGACCAACACCTAGCTTCGGCCACGGTTAACGATCCAAGAATGAAAGTCGCCGTTGTAGGGGCCACCGGCCTGGTCGGAGGTGTCATGTTGAAAGTGCTCGAAGAGCGCGGGTTCCCGGTGGATGAACTGATCCCCGTGGCGAGCGAACGCAGCGCGGGCAAGAGCATCCTGTTCCGTGGAAAGGAGTACGCCGTGGTGGGCATGGAAGCGGCCATCGCCATGCGTCCTGACATCGCTTTGTTCTCCGCCGGGGGAAGCACATCACTGGAGTGGGCGCCGCGCTTCGCGGAGGTGGGTTGCACGGTGATCGACAACAGCAGCGCATGGCGCATGATGCCGGACAGGAAACTGGTGGTGCCGGAGATCAATGGCCACCTGCTAACCCTGGACGACCGGATCATCGCCAACCCGAACTGCAGCACGATCCAGATGGTGCTCGCCCTGGCACCCTTGCACAAGGTCTACACCGTGGAGCGCGTGGTGGTTTCCACCTACCAGAGCGTGACCGGCACGGGCCAGAAGGCGGTGGACCAGATGGAGAACGAACGCAACGGAGTGAAGGGCGACATGGCGTATCCGTTCACGATCGACAGGAACGTGATCCCACGATGTGACGTGTTCACCGACAACGGCTACACGAAGGAGGAGATGAAGCTGGTACAGGAGACGAAGAAGATCCTCGATCCTGCCATCCGGGTAACCGCGACGGCCGTACGTGTTCCGGTCACCGGCGGCCACAGCGAAGCGGTGAACGTGGAATTCGCGACGGAATTCGACCTCGACCACGTGCGCCGGTTGCTGCACGAAGCCCCGGGCATCCAACTGCTCGACGAACCACTGAAGGACGAGTACCCGATGCCGATGATCGCCAACGGCCGTGATGAGGTATTCGTGGGCCGCATCCGCCGCGACGAGTCGCAGCCGCGCACATTGAACATGTGGATCGTGGCGGACAATCTGCGCAAGGGAGCGGCGACGAATGCCGTGCAGATCGCGGAATTGCTGGTCAGCCGGAAGCTCCTCGTACCGAACAAGGTGATGACGTAACAGAAGCCCCATGAGAACGCGGGAGTTGACCCTTGCCTTTGCCGCCTCCCTGGGCTGCGCAGCAGTGGCCCAGTACGAGCCGGACACGTTGAAGGCGTTACCCCCGGTATGCGATGTGTTCGTGCTGCCCGGAGGACAACTGGAGAACATGTACGCGATCGGGCTGGACCAATGGCGCGAACTGGCCCCGACCTCGGACCTGTTATCGCAGGACCTGAGCGGGTATCGCGGCGACTTCCGGGGCAAGGGCGATCGTGCCCGATCGATGGGCTTGGCGATGTCGATCGGACTACGGCTCGGTGGGCCGTCTCGCACCAACCGGTCGGGATCCTATCTGCGAGCTGGTTTCACGTACCAGTCGCACGAGGGCAACGACCTCGACCTGCGGATGGATACACGAACACCTTACGACACGCTCACCTCTGCGCAAACGGGACAGGTCACGTACGTGGATTCGCTGACCATCCGACGGTATCAGATGAGCCATCGCTACGAGCAGGTCGCACTCGATGGGTCGCTGATCTTCCTGAAGGAGTATCCCAAGCGCTGGTCCTTGTATGGCGGGGTCGGCCTTCAACTCGGACTTTCGATGGCCGGGCGGGTACAGGTCGACCACACCGTAGAGCGCTTGATCGATCCGTCGCTCGTTTCCGGGCAGAGCGGCAACCCGAACAGGGATCAGGAGCGTGAAACCGAAGAGTTCGCCACGAAGAGCGACTTGTGCATGGCCCTGTACGCGCCGTTGGGCGTGAGTTATCGCCTGGGCCGCAAAAGCCTGTTCTGGCGGGCGATGAACCTGACCTGCGAGCTGCGACCCACCTTGGCGTTCGGTGGTGTGCCTGAGCTGAGCGCCGGTGCTCGGGCCGGGCTGGGTTCGTACTTCGGCCTTCGAGTGGACCTGGCCAAGTAGCCCATCATCGCCGTTCACCGCTCGACCTGTCGCTCAGTGGACGTGCGCATCACGGGCTTGCCGTCCATGTGATCCGCTACCGTCATCGCGGTTTCCGCCTGAAGCTTTGTGCCGCCCCACCGCGTACCATCGCCTTGGTGCGTTCCATGACCCCGTTCATCCTTCTCGCCGTCGCCTTGCTGCTCTCCGGCATCCGCATCGCCCAGGAATACCAACGCGCCATCGTGTTCCGTCTGGGGCGCTTCACCGGGATCCGTGGTCCCGGCATCTATTGGATCATCCCCTTCATCGAGCGCCAACGGACGGTGGACATCCGCACGCGCACGGTGGACCTTGAACAACAGGAGACCATCACCAAGGACAGCGTGACCATCAAGGTGAACGCGGTGCTGTGGTTCAGTGTGGTCGACCCCGGCAACGCCATCCTGAAAGTGGCGAACTACGACCAGGCTGTTTACCAGTTCGCCGTCACCTCGCTGCGCAATATCATCGGCCAGCATCTGCTGGACGAGGTGCTGCGGGACCGCGAGGGCATCAACGGCACCTTGCAGAAGATGGTGGACAGCGCCACGGAGCCATGGGGCATCCGCATCGAGATGGTGGAGATGAAGGACGTGGAGATCCCCGAAGGCATGCAGCGTGCGATGGCGCGCGAAGCGGAAGCGATCCGCGAAAAGCGCGCGCGCATCATCAAGGCCGAAGCGGAATTGGAAGCCAGTGTGAAACTCACGCAAGGCGCCGAACAGATGGCCAAAGCACCGATAGCCCTCGAACTGCGCCGCCTGCAGATGCTCTCCGAGATCGGCATCGACAACAACACGACGACCGTGATCATGATGCCGAGCGAGATCATGAGCATGGCCCGGAACCTCGGCCAGGCAGCAGCTGCGCCCCTCTAGTGGAAGCTCAGTGCGGTGCGGTGTCCGGATGTCGCGCATCGCGCGGGGCATCCGGCAGGGTTTCCCCGATCCGGTCTGCAGCCGGCCCGGTGGCCGCATCACCGGCCCGATCGGTAGAGGAAGGGCGCGGATCCGGCTCTGCGGGAATGAGCTTCTGCTTTCGCTGCACCAGGATCATCATGCCCACGCCCACGCTGATCGCCGCATCGGCGATGTTGAACACGGGCCGGAAAAACTCGAAGTGCTTTCCTCCCTGGAAGGGCAACCAGTCAGGGAAGCGGCCCTGCCAGAGCGGGAAGTAGAACATGTCGACCACGGCGCCATGCAGGAAAGGCGCATAACCGCCATCGGGAGGAAAGAGCTGCGCCACGTTGAGCGTCTTCGGACTGCTCTCCTCGAAGATCAGTCCGTAGAAGGCGCTGTCGATGATGTTGCCGAGCGCGCCGGCGAAGATCAGTGCGAGGCTGGTGATCATCCAGCCATCGCGATGACGCAGGATCATCTGGCGCAGGATGTAGCCGATCACCACAACGGCGATCATCCGGAACAGCGTGAGCAGGAGCTTGCCCGCCTCCCCACCGAACTCCAGACCGAACGCCATGCCCTTGTTCTCCACGAACTGCAGATAGCCTTTCGTGCTTTCCGCGCCGAACAACGGCACATACTCCCCCAGGAAGAAATGTGTCTTCACATAGACCTTCAGGGCCTGGTCGGCCAGAAGGACGAGGAAGATGACGACCAGGGCGCGCTTCACACCGTGCTTGGGGAGTGCGCGCAGCCTAGCTGCTCATCTGCTGCTTGGCCTCGATGCTGAGGGTGGCGTGCGGCACGAGGCGCAGGCGCTCCTTGCTGATCAGGCGGCCGGTGACGCGGCAGATGCCGTAGGTCTTGTTGCGGATCCGCAGCAAAGCGTCCTCCAGATGCTTGATGAACTTCTCCTGGCGGCTGGCGAGTTGCGCGGTCTCCTCGCGGCTGAGGGTCTCACTGCCGTCCTCGATCATCTTGAACGAGGGGCTGGTGTCCTCCGTACCGTTGTTGTCCGTGTTGGCGAGGGTCTGCTTCAGGAGTTCGTAGTCCTTGCGGGCTTCGTCCAACTTGGCGTTGATGATGCCGCGGAACTCCTCGAGTTCGCTGTCGCTGTAACGTTCCTTGCTGGCGCTTTCCAAGGTGCTCACTTGTTTTTTCACCATCGGTGCGGCCTTGTGGATCACCGGGGCGGATGTCTGTGTAACGAGAGGTTTGGCAGCGTTCGTCTTCGCTTCTTCTTTCTCCTTCTTCACTTGTGCTTTCTGCGCGGCCTTGGATGGCTGAGCGGGTTTGGGAGCGGGTGCTGGTTTCGGTGCGGCCTCCGCTTTCGGTGCTGGAGCGGGTTTGGCCGCCGGGGCGGGCTTGGGAGCGGGAGCGGGTTTCGCAGGAGCGGCCGCCTTCACCGGGGCTTTGGCAGGGGCCTTGGCCACGGGCTTCGGTGCGACTTTCTTCGCTGCGGGAGCGGTTTTTTTTGCCACGGGCTTGGGGGTCGCCTTCTTGGGGGCGGGTTTTGCGGCTTTCTTGGCCACGGGTTTCACCACCTTCTTGGCGACCGGTTTCTTGGCCGGGGCGGCCTTCTTCACGGGCTTGGTGGTCTTCTTGGAAGCCGCTTTGGCAGCGGGTTTCGCGGCCTTCTTGGGTGCTGGTTTCTTCGCCATGGCGATACCCCTTTTTGAAATGATCCGCGAATATAGACGCTCCCCCCGTCAATTGGCCCGTTTCGCCAACGCCAAAGCGCAGGTCAACCGCTCGTCCAGTTCCACTTGATGCACCGTCCCGGGCGCTCCGGACAGGTCGGCGACCAGCAATTGGTCCTCCTTGGTGAGCGCCAGCGTCTCGGCCAGGATGTGCGGGGCATGGGCGGCTACGGCCTGCTCGAAAGAGGCGTCGCCATTCCGCTGGATCCGCAGATCGATACGGTCGGTGATCTCGAAACCGGACTCCTTGCGGAGCGTTTGGATGCGGCTCACCAGTTCGCGGGCGATGCCCTCTTGCAGGAGACCTTCGTTCATCGTGATGTCCAGCGCGACCGTCAGCGCACCGTCGCTGGCCACGCTCAGGCCGGGAACCGTCTCGGCGGTGATCTCCACATCCTCGCGGAGCAATTCGACCTCGGTCCCCTCCACGGTCAGTTTCATCGAGCCCATCGCTTCCAATTCGGCGATCTGCGCTTGTGAAAGCCCGGTCACGGCCGTAGCGACACTCTTCATCAGCTTGCCCAGTCGGGCCCCGAGCTTGGGGAAGATCGGTTTGATCTTCTTGGTGAGCTTGCTCTCGCTGGCGTCGAGGATCACGAGTTCCTTCACGTTCACTTCGCTCAGGACGAGATCGCGGATCGCTTCCAAGCGCGTGCGCATCGCAGCGTCGGTCACCGGCACCATGATCTTCTGCAAGGGCTGGCGCACGCGGTGACCTTCCTTCTTGCGGATGCTCAGCACGAGTGACGTCAGCTTCTGTGCGAGCGCGGTCCGTTGCTCCAGTTCAACATCGATCGCCGCTTCATCGTGCTTCGGCCAATCGCTCAAATGGACACTCGACCCGCGCAGGTCCCGGTAGAGGCGATCACTGAAGAAAGGCGCGATCGGCGCGCTCAACATCGCGATCGCTTCCAGGCAACGATGCAGCGTCTGGAACGCGGCGTTCTTATCCGCGCCCATCTCTCCCTTCCAGAAGCGGCGGCGGTTCAAGCGCACGTACCAGTTGCTCAGGTCTTCGACAACGAAATCCTGGATGGCACGCGCAGCGATGGTCGGCTCATAGTCCGCGTAATTCGCATCGGCCTCTTTCATCAGGCTGTTGAGGCGTGAGAGGATCCAGCGATCGGATTCTGTCAGCGTGGCTTCACCTTTGCCCTCGAAGCCATCAATGTTGGCGTAGAGCGCGAAGAAGTTGTAGGTATTGAACAGCGCCCGGAAGAACTTGCGCTGCACCTCGGTGATACCCTCGGCGTCGAACTTCAGATTGTCCCACGGCGAGGCGTTGCTGATCATGTACCAGCGCACGGCGTCCGCGCCGTACGCGTCGAGCGTCTTGAACGGGTCCACGGCGTTGCCGAGGCGCTTGCTCATCTTCTGGCCGACCTTGTCGAGCACGAGGCCATTGCTTACCACGGTCCTGTAGGCCACGCTGTCCTGGGTGAGCGCCGCGATGGCGTGCAGCGTGTAGAACCAGCCGCGCGTCTGGTCCACGCCTTCCGCGATGAAGTTCGCGGGGAACTTCTCCTTGAACGCCGCTTCGTTCTCGAACGGATAATGCCATTGCGCGTAGGGCATCGCACCGCTGTCGAACCACACGTCGATCAGGTCGGTCTCGCGCTTCATCGGCTTGCCGCCGGGCGAGAGCAACACGATGTTGTCGACGTACGGGCGATGGATGTCGACCGTGTCGTAGTTCGCATCGCTCATGTCATCCACCTTGAACGACGCGTACGGATCTTCCTTCATCACGCCTGCTTTCACGGCACGCGCGATCTCTTCCTTCAACTGCTTCAGCGATCCGATGCACAGTTCCTCATCACCATCCTCCGTGCGCCAGATCGGGAGCGGAACGCCCCAGTAACGGCTGCGCGACAGGTTCCAGTCCTGCAGGTTTTCCAACCAGTTGCCGAAGCGGCCCGTGCCGGTGCTCTCCGGTTTCCAATTGATCGTCTTGTTCAGCGCGATCAAGCGGTCCTTCTTCGCGGTGACGCGCACGAACCAACTGTCCAGCGGGTAGTAGAGGATGGGCTTGTCGGTGCGCCAGCAATGCGGATAATTGTGCTCGTACTTCTCCACCTTGAAGGCGCGGCCCTCGGTCTTCAGCTTGATGGCGATGCGCTCATCCACGCTGAGGTATTTGTCGCGGCCCTGCTTCTTCGTTTCCGCGGCCTGCTGCTCCGCGCTCAAGTATTCGGCCTTCACATACTCGCCCGGGAAGTCGGTCACTTCGGGTTTGAATCGTCCTTGCAGGTCAACGAGGGTGAGCGTGCCGATGCCGTGCTGTCGGGCCACACGCATGTCATCCGCGCCGAAGCTCGGAGCGGTGTGTACCACGCCGGTGCCGTCCTCGGTCGTCACGAAGTCACCACCGATCACCTTGAAGGCATCGCCGCCTTCCGGTTGTGCGTAAGGCAGCAATTGCTCGTATTGGATGCCTTCGAGCTGATGACCGTAGAACTCACCGTCGACTTTCCAAGGGATGTTCTTGCCGTCTTTCTTGTAGTCCTCGAAGGAAGCATCCTGGTTCTTCTCGTTGAAGTACGCGTTCAGGCGCGCCTTCGCCAACACGACGGTCTGTGGCTCGTGCGTGTACGGGTTGAAGGTCTTCACACGCACATAGTCCAGCTTCGGTCCGATCGTGAGCGCGCAGTTGCTCGGTAGCGTCCACGGCGTGGTCGTCCACGCCAGGATGAAGACCTCACCGAACGCGTCGTTGAACAGGAATTCGCTGGCGTGGTCGGGCTTCACCTTGAACATCGCCACGACACTCGTGTCCTTCACCGGCTTGTAGGTGCCAGGCTGGTTCAGCTCGTGTGAGGACAGGCCAGTGCCCGCGGCCGGCGAGTACGGCTGGATCGTGTAGCCCTTGTAGAGCAGTTGTTCATCGTACAGCTTCTTCAGCAGGTGCCACACGCTCTCGATGTACTTCGTGTGGTAGGTCACGTACGGGTTCTCCAGGTCGATCCAATACCCGACACGGCGCGTCATGTCGTTCCACACGCTGGTGTAGCGCATCACGGCCTTCTTGCACGCGGCGTTGTACTCCTCGATGGAGATCTTCTTGCCGATGTCCTCCTTGGTGATGCCGAGCTCCTTCTCCACGCCCAGTTCGATGGGCAGGCCATGCGTATCCCAGCCGGCCTTGCGGTCCACGCGTTTGCCCTTTTGCGTCTGGTAGCGGCAGAAGATGTCCTTGATGGCGCGGGCCATCACATGGTGGATGCCGGGCAGGCCGTTGGCGCTGGGAGGGCCCTCGTAGAAAACGAAAGGCTCGCGACCGGAGCGCAGCTTCAGGCTTTGGCCGAACGTGTCCTCGGCCTCCCACTGCTTCAATACCTCCTCGGCGACCTTGGGCAGGTCGAGTTCATCATACTGTGGGAAACGCGCGGCCATCGGGACTTTTGAAAGGGTCGCGAAGATAGCCGGACCGCAGCGCGATGCACGTGTCCGTTGGCCGCCTGAGGATCGTCATGTCCTGACGCGCACGCAGGGCCGACCTTCGGATCTCCAGAACATACCCGGCCATGCGCATCCTCTCCGCCCTTCTGCTGCCCTTCCTGCTTTCCGTCCAACCGGCTTCGGCCCAAGAAGGCGCGCCAGCTGCCGCGTTGGAGGCGTTCGTCACCGTTCGCATCGACGGCCTGGACGCCAACACGTGGGCGACCGCCGAGAAGCGCATCGCCAAAGAGACCGCCACCAACGTGGAATATGTGTGCCTGCACGCGGGCGTTCTGGTGCTGCGCATGCGCGACCTGCGCGTGACGGAGAAAGCCGACATCATGGCGTTGGTCAAGCGATTGCTGCATGAGGGCGGGGTGAAGGGCGGTATCGACTTCCTGGATGTCCATGTGGAGCGACAAGGTCCCGACCGTTGCTGACCCGCGCCCGGGATCCGTCGCGGCGTGTAGCTTTCCCCCGTCGCCTGCGCATAAAGCTCCGGCGCACGAAGCATGGCGACCTTCGACCGCGAACTGAAACTGGCCGTACTGATCGATGCTGACAACGTACCGTACGGTGCGATCAGCGAGATGATGGAGGAGGTGGGCAAGTACGGCATGCCCACGTACAAGCGCATCTATGGTGACTTCACCAGCAACCGGTTGCAGGGCTGGAAGGAGGTGCTGAACGAGCACGCCATCACGCCGATGCAGCAGTACAGCTACACGCAGGGGAAGAACGCCACCGACAGCGCGCTCATCATCGACGCGATGGACATCCTGTACACCGGAGATGTGGACGGCTTCTTCATCGTGAGCAGCGACAGCGACTTCACGAAGCTGGCCACGCGGCTGCGGGAAAAGGGCAAGCGCGTTTACGGCATGGGCGAGAAGAAGACACCGAAACCCTTCATCACGGCCTGCGAGAAGTTCATCTACATCGAAGTGCTCCGTCAGGACCAGGCCAAGGCCAAGCCCGGCAAGGACGCCAAGGATGTGAAGAGCGCTGAACCGGACCCTGCTGCGGCCCTCACGGACAAGTCGCTGCGCAAGCTGGTGCTGAGCACGATCGAGGATTTCGCCGACGAGCAGGGCTGGCTGCCGATGGCCGCACTGGGCAACTCCATCCTGAAGAAGCGGCCGGAGTTCGACGCGCGCAACTACGGCTTCAAACGCCTGAGCGACCTGATCAAGGCGCTG
Source organism: Flavobacteriales bacterium (assembly GCA_017998165.1). Taxonomy (GTDB): domain Bacteria; phylum Bacteroidota; class Bacteroidia; order Flavobacteriales_F; family PHOS-HE28; genus PHOS-HE28. Next base: position 9,588 of record JAGODO010000090.1, read on the forward strand.
CCGTATGTGGACGTTCAGGAGCGGCAGACGACCTCCGGCAACAAGCACGATTTCGTGCGGTGGAAGTGAGCGTGGCATTTAACGTTCAGTAACACCGCCCGCCACTCCATCGGGATACGTTTGGTCTGACCAAACACTACAGCCATGCGCACACCACACGCCCTGCTCGCCATTGCTCTCCTGTCCTTCATTCCCGCCGCCAAAGCCGATTGCATCAAGGGTGTCGGTGAAGTGGTGAAAAGGTCCTTGACGGTGGATGCCTTCCACGGCATCCGCTTGGAAGGATCCATGGACGTGGTGCTCACGCAGGGCGCAACGCAGGCCGTGGAGGTTGAGGCCCAGGAGAACCTGATCGAACTCATGGAGACCAAGGTCGTCAACGGGGTGTGGGAGATCACCACGAACGACGGCTACACGACGAACAAGAATTTCATTGTCCACATCACGGTGCCGGTGATAGACGAGGTGAAGGTGGATGGCTCGGGCGACGTGACCTCGAACGGCACCTTCCGCAGTGACGCGATGGAACTGGCCGTTGCCGGGAGCGGGAACGTCACGCTTGCGTTCGACAGCAAAAAAGCGGATGTGGATATCGCCGGGTCAGGGGACATGGTGCTGAGCGGGACCTGTGAGCGGTTGAAGGTCGGCATCGCCGGCAGTGGTGACGTGGATGCCCGCAAGCTCAAGTCGACCGACGCGGTCGTGGACATCGCCGGCTCGGGTGATGTGGTACTGGAAGCCAGTCAGAGCCTGGAAGCGTCCATCGCCGGCAGCGGGGATGTGAGCTATCACGGCACGCCCGCAAGGATCAGCCGCAATGTGATGGGCAGCGGCGAAGTGCGTTCCCTGGAGCATGGGCCCCGCTAAGGTCCATCACCGCAGAGGGTCGCGCACCCACACTTCGGCGTAGTCGTTCTTCCATTGGAGAAAGAAGTGCTTGTCGCGAACGGCGAACAGGTTGCTCACACGGCTGCTCACCGGTTTGCCGTGGCCGAACAGTACGATGTGATCGATGACCGGAGGCGCGTTGCTGGTCACATGATCTTCGAGCCATCGGAGTTCTTGCTGGAACCCGTCCGAGTAGTCGCGCAGCTGCCAGGACTCCTCCGCATGATGAAGGAACCCCAGGTGGTCGCCTGGCGAGAAAAAAATACCGCGATAACTGGCCGCGACGAACGCGCTAAGGTGCTCGTGCATCCAATTGTCGTCGCATACCACGGGCAGCGTCACGCCATGTTCCGGCAGGCGGTCCACGACCTCCAAGGCTTGTTCGTACACCTGTCTGGAACCGGCCATACGCTGTTCCACATGGACCATCCGCCAGGAGTGTACCACCAGAACAAGGCCCGCCAGCGCGGTTGACCAGCCATTCTTCGGGACCACCACGGCCACCCAGGTGCCAAGCAGCAAGAGCGCGATCGTCTGGGCGCGCGTACCGATGTACAGGAGTTCCGCGTTGGGCGTGCGCACAAGAACGGAGACCGCCAACAGGAACAGCCCGGCCAAAAACAGCGCATCGGTAGCTGGACCGTTCGCGCGCGAGGCGAAGCGATGGAACAGTGCCAGCGCAAGGGAGATGACGAGGAGCAAGCCCAGAACGATCAGGAAAGGGGTTTCCTCTCGCGCATCGAACAGCAGGAGCGGCCGTAGGCGGAACAGACCCAGCCAGAATTCCGGGTTACCCGGAACCCGCACGCGGGGACTGGTCAGTACGGCACTCAGGACCTTGTACAGCATTCCCCCGAAGCCGACAATGAGGAGCGCGTTCCGCAGCTTTGGAGGAAGTATGCCCCAGCGCTCCCGGCTTTCCTGCCTGGAATGCACAAAGAGGATGACTTCATAGCAGGCCATCATCATCAGCGCCAGTGAGCCCCCCACCCTGTGCGTTGCCTGGCAGGCGATGAGGAGCCCTCCCGCCTTGAGCGCTGTTGGCACGGTGATCCGGCCTTGGCGCATCCACCATCCTGCGGCGAACATCGCCAGGCCCGTGGCCAGCAGGAAGGTCATGAATCCCATGATGAGGATGAAGGAGAAGCCCAGTGGAAGCACCCACACCAACAGTGGTCGATCCCCGGCACCGGCCGCGCGCGCGAGGGACCATGCGCCGAGCCCGAGGACCAGCACTACCAGCGCCCCGTAAAACGCATGCGCCACTCCTGGCGACAGCAGCACGGTGAGCGGCACCAGGATGAGGTCGAACAGGTCGAGCGTCCCGAGATTGATCAGGTAGTCCACCTGCGCGTTGGCGTAGCGCGCGCTGAACCAGGCGCTCTTCAGCGCGCACGCATGCAGCACATGCATGGGGCCATCCAGCGTGAGGAAGAAGCGGAAAAGCAGGATGCTCGCCGCGTTGGCCACGAGCAGGACGGGAACCAGTCGGAGACGGTCAACCGAGGGAAGCATGGGGCGGAGGCAATGTAGGCGCGACCGCTTTTGCATGTGCGGTACCGGAATCGGCGCAACGCCGTGCCGGACCGTGTGACGGATCGTTCGGCGCGGTTACCTTCACCATCAGAACCCAAACCCGTCGCGCCATGAAAAAACCCGTACTCCCGTTCTTCCTCATCGCCGCGCTTGGCACCCAGGCGCAGACCACCTTGCTCGAAGAGAGCTTCGACACGTATACCGAGGGCAGCGGCATGGCCTCGAACGACCCCGATCATTGGGCCCTCTGGGCTCCCGGGGAGGATCAGGCGGTATCCACCGCCTATGCACTCTCCGGGTTGAACAGCCTGGCCTGCGTCAGTGACAATGCCGCCGACGGTGGGCCAGGGGACCTGCTGTTGCTTCTCGGCGACAGGACCACGGGGATCTATGATCTCGCCTGGTCCATGTACATCCCTGCTGACAAAGGCGGTTACTTCAACATCCAGCACAACCAGGATGTCACGCCCGCTTCCTTCGGCGCCGAGGTCAAGTTCGCCGGCGGAACGATCACGGCCACGACCGCCGGCTCGGAGGCCACCGGCACCTACGTCCCCGGCGAATGGCTGAACATCCTGATCAATGTGGACCTGGACAATGCCGGAGCAGCGCTTTTCGTGAACGCCACCCCCATCACCACCTGGCCCTTCGACATGGACACGGAAGGTGGTGCCGTCACACCGCAGCTGGGGGCCATCGACTTCTACTCCTATGGCGACGGTACAGCCTTGGGCGAGTACTACGTGGATGATGTGAGCTATGTGCAGACCAGCGGGGGGGGTATCGGCATGGCGGAGAACCACGCGGGCATCATTCGGGTCTTCCCCAACCC
>JAGODO010000091.1 GCA_017998165.1 Flavobacteriales bacterium
CGTGGAACTGCGCAACGCGATCACGCCGTCGACGGTGCTCGCGAGTTGTCCGGCCTTGCTGCAGCGCGATGGCGATGTGGTGGCGCTCGATGGCCGGTCCACGGTCGTGATCGCCATCGCACCGGGTACCTACCATGTGGCCTTGCGGCATCGCAATCATCTCGGCGTGATGACGGGCACCGCGGTCGCGCTGGGCAACAATTCCACCACCCTCGATCTGACTTCCACGGGAACAGCCCTCTACGGCATCAACCCCACGGCGACAGCGGGCGCCACGCGTCTGTTGTGGTCGGGCGATGTCAGCTACAACAAGACGATCGCCTACACGGGTAGTGGGAACGATCGGGATCCCATCCTCGTGACCGTGGGCAGCACCACGCCGAACAGTACGGTCATGGCCTACAGCTCCTCCGATGTCGATCTCGATGGCTCCGTGCGATACACCGGCAGTGGCAACGACCGCGACAAGATCCTGGTGAACGTGGGCAGCACCGCCCCCAACAGCATCCAGAACGAACAACTCCCCTGACGCACCTTCTCGCCCAACGATCATGAACAGAACACTCCCACTTATCGCTGCCCTCATTTCGACGGCCTTCGCTTCCGCACAGACCGATCCGGTGATCATTGATTGGTTGTTCAACACCACCGGCATCACAGGCTCGCACTATGTGTCCGGCAACCCGACCCCGATCGATGACGCTGTGCAAGCGAACGTGCAGCAAGTGCAGTATTCGGACGACTGGTCCTATGTGCATACGCAGGGGATCCCCGCTTACATCACCGGACCTTTCCTGGACGGGAACCCGAACCAGGCGGGTGGGCAGAACGCGATCTTCAAGATCCCGCGCGTCCCACAGCCGAATTCGGGCACGTTGGATGTCACGACCGGTGGTGATATCGGCGTGTTCATCAACGGCGTGGCCCTTTTCGATTTCCGCGACGGCTGCGGCTGGAACCCGAACACCAATGCGCTTTGTGGCGGTCCGGGCAATCCACCGTGCCCCGGCCCGCCCGGCCAATTGCAGGACTGGAACCGTGATGCGATCGTGGCCGAGCGCGCCGGTTTCGATTGCGCCAAAGGGCACCCGCAACAACAGGGCACTTACCACCATCACCAGAACCCCAGCGCCTTCAACCTCGATCTCACGGTGCTGTCCAACGTCTGCGATCTCTACCTCGCCGATGGCCTGTATGCCATCGATAGCATGCAGCATTCACCGCTGCTGGGCTTCGCGTTCGATGGCTACCCGATCTATGGAGCCTATGGCTATGCGAACGCCGATGGCACCGGCGGCATCACGCGCATCCGGCCGGGCTATCAGCTCCGCGCTATCACCACGCGCACCACATATGCCGATGGCACGGACGTGAGCGATGGCCCAGCGGTGAACGCGACCTACCCGATCGGCTATTTCCGCGAGGACTACGAGTTCCTGGCGCATCCGGAGCCTTACTACCTGGACGAGCACAACGGCCGCTTCTGTGTGACGCCCGAATACCCCTCCGGCACCTACGCGTACTTCTGCACGGTGGACGCCAACTGGAACTCGGTCTATCCCTACGCCGTCGGGCCGACCTTCTACGGCGTGAAGACCGTGAGCCTGGTAACGGCCATCACGGAAGACGTGACCACATATGACCCGTTGACGGCGGCCGTGGCTTCCATCGCCCCGGAGGATGACCGCGTGACCGTGTTCCCCAACCCCGGCGGCGAACTGATCGCGGTGCAAGTGCATGGCATCGTTCGCGAGAACCTGCCCATCGCCCTCTACGACATGAGCGGCAAACTGGTGCGGTCCGAGATGATCAAGCAAGGGAGCACCATCTGGTATCTGGACACACGCACCCTCTACGACGGCCTGTACACCGTGCGTATCGGCCAGGGCAACGGGGCCGCGAGCGCCAAGGTCCAGGTAGCGCATTGACGGATCACACCTCGGGAGGTTGACACTTCGAGTGCCGGATCGCGCGTTGTTGTGACGGGTCATCACAACTTCGCGCCATGAAGCCTCTGGTCCTGCTGTGTTTTTCGCTGGTGCCCACGGTGCTTTCGGCGCAGGGCTTGATGGAGCGCAAGCACCCGGACATCTTCCCGCTCGATGGCAAGATGAAGCGCAGTGGCTTTTTCGTCGGGCCCGGTGTGACTTGGACGCTCGCGCCGTTCAAGGACCGGGAGGAACACTTCGACATCGGTTCGGATACGATAGTTGATGCGGTGTATCACGGCATCGGCAAGCTCGGGCTGTACCTCGAAGCGGGCTGGTTCATCTCCACGCGCGATCCCGTGATCATCGACTATTGGGACTTCGGGCTGGCGTACAAACAGTTGAAGGGCCGGGAAGAGGCGGAAGGCTCCTTGGCACGGGGCGACAGCATTGGCCAGTGGCTCAGCGAAGGCGATTTCAACGACCAACATCTCACACTCGCCATCAACGCGAACAAGCTGTTCTGCGTGCGTGACTACAGGTTCTTCCAATTCAGCCTGGGAGCCAATGTGGACTGGCGTTTCGGCGAGGGCCGTGATTTCGCGGGCTTCGCTGTGCCCGGCTCACAGGACTTCCCGCCGGAGTTCATCGGTCAGGCGCACGCCAAACTCGGGTTCGGTTTCAAACTCACACAGCAGTTGATGATCATTCCCGCTATCGAAACGCCCTTCTTCAGCGTGATGCCGGAGGACCAGGGTTTCGGGCGCTTGCAATGGTTCGGCACCACCTATCGCCCGCTCGTCTTCAGCGTGCGCTTCCTTTTTCTCCGTTATCCGAACGGCTGGGCATGTCCGCCGGTGAAGAACAACGAGTTCGAGCGCCACAAGGTGGTGAACCCGGAATACAAGCGGAGGTAACGCGTCAGCGTCGAGCCTCGGCTTGGCTGTTGTTCCGGCCGGTCGGTCCGAAGACCATGATCGGCCCATTGTTGTTCAGGACCAAAAGGCAATTGCCCCGGCCGGAAATGGTGAGCGGCAGCACATGGCGCGTATCGTACGGAATGGAGATGCCGCTGTACCGCCCCTCGACGGCCGTGAACGCGCCCTTGCTGTCGCCGCGCAGCAACAGGCCCATGCCCGCATCGTATCGGGGAGTCTCCGCTTCGGCACCGTAGTGGTTGCCGGCCAGCACAAGGTCCATCCGGCCGTCCGCATCCGCATCCAGCATCAACAACGACCGTGCGGCTGAAACCTGTGCGACAAGTGGTAGCGGACGTGCTTCAAAATGGCCGTTGATGTTGACGAACACTGTGCTCGCGAAGGTGGTGGCCTTCAGCCGCAACGCGCTCTTCAGGGCCGCGCCGTAAATGTTCTCCAACGTGGCGTCGGCGAATGCCTTGTAGGTCGGGAACCGGCCTTGGATGAAGGGCATCTGCCGACTTGAACACTCGCGGCCACGTACCGGCAGCTCACACTGCTCGCCTGTTTTGGCGAGCACGATGTCGTTCGTTCCGTTGTGGTCGAGGTCGCCCATGTAGACCTGCAAAGACATGTCGGCGGACGGGTGGAACTTGTTGTTCAGGCCCATGTTGCCCACGACCAGGTCCAGGTCACCGTCGCTGTCGATGTCGCCGGCGGTCATCCCCTGCCACCAGCCCGTTAGCGACGTGTCGAGAAGGCTGGAAGAAATGTCCCTGAATGCGCTGCCCGTGTTCTTGAGCACGCGTATCGGCATCCATTCACCGCAGATCAGGAGTTCTGCGCGCTTGTCGCCATCGATATCCGCGAACAGCGCTTGCGTGACGAGTCCCGGTCGTGGAAGTGAGGCCAGCCAGGTGGATGACGCGTCCGTGAACACGCCCCGGTCGTTCAACAGTACGTGGCTCACAGGCGGCGAAGGCCAGGCCCCGGGGACGTTCCGGCCTCCGACGAAGAGGTCCAGGTCGCCATCCCCATCAAGGTCATCGGATGCGATGGCCAGCGAACTCACGCGGACATCCGGAAGAGCTTTCCCGGAATAAGCGAACACGCCACGGCCATCGTTGACGAAGAGACGAGCGCGATACCGCTCATCGCCCGGAGGGAATTCGGTGCTGCCGGCGGCCAGGAACAGATCCACATCATGATCGCCATCCGCATCGAAGAAATGCGCACCGTTGAACTCCGAGCTGCGGAAGGCGCTCCAGGGTTGTGCGGCGGCGGGAACGAATTGCCCGGTGTTTTTCTGCAGCAACAACAGGCACGGACTTCCGGCCGAAGCGGTGAGGAAGAGGTCGTCAAGACCATCACCGTTCACGTCGCCGACCGCAGCGGAGGGACCGTGCATGCTTTGGCGGTGTGGCAGAAGGGATTCCGCCGCGAACTCATCGTACGCATTCTCGTGATGACCGAAACGCAGCCCCACGTCACTGGCGATCTCCTTGAAGAGAGGTATTGGGCGCGTTGTACGACGTCGCTCCCGCAACGCTGAGCGGTCGGCCGTGAGCCGTTGGTCCCGTGCCGGGCCGATCAGCAACGTCTGGCGACCGTCGGGCCAATCGATCACCACCGAATCGATGTGGTCATCGGGAACGCCGAAGTGGAGGACGGGCTCAACGCTGCCTTGGTATCCACGCGCGGGGAACAGTTCGCACACCTGCCGGCCACCGGCTGAGTACAGCGTCGCCGACGCGCCGATGGCGAAAGGGTTCTTCGGATCGCCTTTCAATGCGAGCTGCAGGTAACCCGCTCCGCTGTTCTCGCGCGTGAGGTTGCGGACCACCGTCGCCGGGGCATTCACGTTGACCGTCACCAGGTCCATGTCCCCGTCCAGGTCGAGGTCCGCGTAAGTACCGCCGTTGCTCAACGTCTTCTGGTGATAGTTCCACTCGTCCATCGCCTTGGTGAACGTGAGGTCATGCGCGTTCCGGAAGACCATCTTCTCCGGTACGTGTGTGGGAGCGAGATCCAGCAGGGGTTCAAAAGCCACCTGCTTGCTGGATGCGCCGGTGAACTTGCGCACCTGATCACGGAAATCGTTGTTGCCCACGTCGCGCGCGATGCCATTGGTGACGAACAGGTCCTTCCATCCATCGTTGTCCAGGTCGACGAACAAAGGGGCCCAACTCCAGTCCGTGCGGTCCACACCGGCCATCTGCGCGACCTCGCTCCATGTGCCATCGCCGTTGTTGCGTTGCAGCGTGTTGATCATGTACTGGTGGTGCATCCCATGCTCCACCATCGCGTCGAACTGCCCCGGTGCCATGCTCGCCATGTTCTCCTTGTTCAACTTGTGGTCGCCCGGGGTCATGTCCAGCACGCACAGGTCCGCATCGCCATCGTTGTCATAGTCCGCGCGGTCGATGCCCATGCTGAAGTAGGACGTGTGCTTCAGCGCTTGCCGGCCGATATCGATGAAGTGCGGCACGGCACCGGGTCCACGGGTACCATCGTTCACCATCATCAGGTCGGGCGTGTAGAAATCGTTCGTCACGTAGATGTCCATCAGTCCATCTCCATCCAGATCGCCCAAGGCGGCCCCGAGACCGTAGTGATGGCTCGCCAACCCGGCTTCCAGGGTGCGGTCGACGAAGTGGCCACTGCCGTCATTCACGTACAATTTGTTCGATGTGCCCGCGTCGTACGCCGGCTTCGGCCTCGCGAGTTCCTGGCCAAGGGGCAGAAAGTCGGCCCGATGCGATGCGATGAAGCAGTCCAGATCCCCGTCGCGGTCCAGATCGGCGAAATAGGCCATCGTGTTGTGCCCTTCGTCCGCGAGACCGGCACCGGCGGCGTCTTCCTTGAACTTGCCGTCGCCGAGATTGATGAACAGCTTGTTGCGGCGGGTCGGTGCTGCCCATCCGGCCGGTCCCGATGCGCAGACATAGATGTCCGGTCGCCCGTCCGCGTTCACGTCCGCCATGCTCACCCCGGTCGCCCAGATGTCATCCACGTTGAATCCCGCGCTCCCGGAAATGTCCTTGAACCTCATTCCGCCCAGGTTCTTGTACAGCGCGCCGCCGCTGCGGTAGCTCACGAAGACAAGGTCCGCCAAGCCGTCACCGTCGATGTCTCCGGCCGCAACACCTCCGCCGTTGTACATGTACAGGTAGCGGAAGTAATTGGCCTCATTGTCCTCGATGATCCTGTTGTTGAAGGTGATACCGGTGCTGTCCGCGCCGAGGATCTCCAGCCGGGTGCCTGACTTCAGAGCGGGTGAAGCGTTCTGCTGGGGCAGGGGCCGATCGCAAGCGGCGATGAGGAGCATGGCGCCGAAGCATGCGCCAACATCGGTGGGCAGGGACTTCAGGGCTCCGTTCATGAGCGGCCAAGCTAAGGCTGCGGGCTGCCGGCCTTGGCTCCCGTTGCTCAGCGCAGGAACGGGTTCAGTCGTCGTTCCTCGCCGATCCTGGTGTCCGGCCCATGGCCGCAATGCACGGTCACGTCATCGCCCAGTGGAAAGAGCTTTTCGCGGACGCTGGTGAGCAGCGTTTCCATGTCGCCGCCGGGCAGGTCCGTGCGACCGATGCTCCGCTGGAACAGTACATCGCCGCTGACAACGAAGCGCTCTTCCGGGCACCACAACGCGATATGGCCGGGTGCATGGCCGGGTACGAACAGCACCTCCAGCGACCGGTCGCCGAACCGGATGATATCGCCTTCTTTCAGGAAGAGCGTTGGTTCGGGAGGGGGTTCACAAGGCACGCCATACATGCGTCCCTGCCGTTCGGCCGCGTGCAGCAGGGGAAGATCCTCCCTGTGCATCTGCGGCGACAGCCCGAATCGCTTGTGCATCCAAGCACAGCCGAGAACATGGTCGATATGCGCATGGGTGAGCACAAGGCGCACCGGTTCCAACCCGTTCTCGTCCAGCCAGGTCTCCAGTTCATGCTGTTCGGCCGCATCGAAGCATCCCGGGTCCACGATGATCGCCTCGCGGCCGTCATCCAGTACCCAGGTGTTCTCCTGGAAGGGGTTGAAGGTGAACCGGGTGACGCGCAAAACGGTCGGAAAAGCGTGAACTTCGCAGGGTCTTCCCGGTTCCAGGCACGGCCATTGGAACCCGGGTCGGCGAAAATAGCCTTGGTGTCCCGGTGATCAAACGCATCCAACTCCTTCTCCCGGTCCTCTTCTTGACCTTTTCGGGGGCACTCGGCCAGTTCTACAACGGCAGTCAGCAGGAGTTCGGCAAGAACCGCGTCCAGTACCAGGATTTCCTCTGGCAGTACTATCGGTTCCCGGAACTGGAGACCTACTTCTACAAGGGAGGACGCGATGTGGCCCGCTTCGTCTCCATCAGTGGCCACCGCAACAAGAAGGAGCTGGAGAAATTCTTCGATTTCACCGTGGACGACCGCGTCCAGTTCGTGGTGTACAACTCCCTCACGGACTTCCGCCAGAGCAATGTCGGCGTCACGGGGGATGAACAGTACAACATCGGCGGGGTGACCCGTATCGTGGGCACCAAGGTGTTCGTGTACAACGAAGGCAACCACGACCTGCTCGAACGGCAGGTGCGCAGCGGCATCGCCCAGTTGATGATCGATCAGATGATGTACGGGGGCAACTGGCGTGAGGTGCTCAAGAACAGTACGCTCCTGAACCTGCCCGAATGGTACACCAAAGGTCTCGTGGCCTATTGTGCCGGCCCGTGGGACGCGCGTAGTGAAAGCCGCATCCGCGATGGTGTGCTCGGCACACGGTTCAAACGCTTCAACCGGCTGGAAGGGGATGACGCGGCGCTCGCCGGCTTGACGGTATGGACATACGTGGCCGAGACCTATGGCCCAAGCGTGATCCCGAACATCCTCTACATGACGCGCGTGAGCCGCAATCCGGAGAGCGGGTTCAACTACGTGCTGGGCGTGGGCCTCAAGCAATTGACCCAGGAATGCATGGACCACTACCGCGCACGGTTCGCTGAAGAGGATCGCCTGCGCGTCGAGGTGAAGATGGAAGAGCTGAAGGTGAGAACGCGCAAGACGCGGACGTACAGTGAATTCAAACTGAGCCCGGATGGGAAGTACGCGGCGTGGGTCAGCAATGAACTGGGGCAGTACAAGGTGTGGCTCTACGACCGCGCGAAGAAGAAGGCCAAACGGCTGGCAAAAGGCGAGAAGAAGCTCAATCGCATCGTGGACAAGAGTTTCCCCGTGCTCGCCTGGCATCCCACCGGACGTGCGCTCACCTGGACCAGCGAGAAGAAGGGCGATCTCTTCCTGACCACCTACACGCTCGACGACAAGACCTTCACCCGCAAACCGGTGTTCATGCTGGAGAAGGTGCTCAGTATGACCTACAGCGACGATGGCCAGAACATGGTCTTCAGCGGCGTGCGTGAGGGCAGGACCGATCTGTATCTCTACTACACCATCGGCAACAGGCAGGAACAATTGACCGATGACCAGTTCGATGACCTCGACCCGAGCTTCGCGGACGGGGGCGCGTCCATCCTCTTCAGCAGCGATCGCCCCGACGACACGCTGCGGGCGAACACCGATGTGGTCTGGACCCACCTTCGCAAGGACATCTTCCGCTATGACCTGCGCTCGCGCTCGAACGTTCTGGCAAGGCTGACGAATACCCCCGATGCGGATGAGCGCGAGCCGATGGCCTATGACAGCGCGAATTACACGTACCTGAGCACCGCGGGCCATGTATCGGACCGCTGGCTGCTGCACTTCGACAGCACGATCACCGCCATTGACACCACGGTGCACTACCGCTACTTCACCACCGAAGCCCAGGTCACCAGACAGAAACGCGGCATCGATGAGCAGGATGTCATCGCGCGGCGGGGCTGGCTTTCGCAGCTCGTCTATGCCAACGGCAAATACCATTTCCATTTCGGCGGTACGAGCGAAGCGATGGCCCCGACCGGGGAAAGTGGCGGAGGATCGGGCCCCGCACACAAGGAGAGCCCTACCGGCAGCACCATCACGGATGATATGAGCCCGGTGGTGAAGGTCGATCCGATCATCGGTCGCGATACAACGGCGCAAGCGGTCGACATCCACAACTACCGGTTCGCTGATGAAGGCCCGGCGGCCCCGGGAACACGGGCGGAAAGCACGCCCGCCAACGAGCTGACCAATGGTATCCATGTGACCCAAGCAGAGACCACGGATACCACGATGATCACCCGGTTGGTCTTTCCGGAGCAGCGCAATTACAACGTCAACTTCGCCACGGATGAGGTCCTTACCCAGTTGGACAACAGTTATGAGGGGCGCTTCTACCAGAATCTCACGGACAACTTCGCCCTGAACCCCGGCCTCAGCGGATTCACGCGCATGGCCATGAGCGACCTGTTCGAGGATTACAAGGTGATCGGTGGTTTCCGTCTGGCGCTCGACCTGAACAACAACGACTACATGCTGCGCCTGCAGAACTTCAAGCGCAGGCTGGACAAGGACCTCATCCTGCAGCGCCGTGCGATCCAAGGCGTCACCGATGTCGGCGTGGCCAAGCTCCACACGCACATGGCCACCTACCGCATGACATGGCCCTTCAGCGAACTGGCCAGCCTCCGCGGATCGCTCATCTACCGGTATGACCGGGTGGTGACGCAGAGCACGGACAACGCCTCACTCGCCTTCCCGAACCGCTATGACCAGACCGCCGGTGCCAAACTGGAATACGTCTACGACAGCAGCATCCCGCGCGGGCTCAACCTCTACACGGGGTGGAAGGCGAAGGCGTTCGTCGAGTATTATGTCGAGCCCGATGGCCAGAAGACCGACATGAAGGTCGTGGGCCTCGACGTGCGCCACTCATTGCGCGTGCATCGTGACCTGATCTGGGTGAACCGCTTGGCCGGATCATCCGCCCTGGGCAGTCGCAAGGTCCTCTTCACCCTGGGCGGCGTGGACAATTGGCTCTTCCCCAAGGTGGACCAGTCAACACCCGTGGACTACAGCCAGAACTATTTCTACCAGTCGCTTGCCGTTCCCATGCGCGGCTTCTTCTACAACGCGCGCAATGGCAACAGTTTCGCCGTGGCGAACACCGAGTTGCGCGTGCCCATCTTCCGCTACCTGCTGAACAAGCCCATCCGCAGCGACTTCATCCAGAACTTCCAGGTGGCCGCCTTCGGTGATGTGGGTACCGCTTGGACCGGACCGGATCCCTATTCCTCGGACAACTCCTTCAACAACCAGGTGATCCAGAGCAATCCGTTCGTCATCACCATCAAGAACCAGCGCGAGCCCATCATCTACAGTTATGGCTTCGGCCTGCGCACCCGCCTCTTGGGCTATTTCGTACGCGCTGATTGGGCTTGGGGTATCGACGATAAGCGCCGCCTGCCGCAGGTCTTCCATCTGTCCTTGAATCTTGACATCTGACCGGCGCCCCATGGCTTTGTCCACGCTGCTGATCCTTATCGTGATCGGTGTGGCCGCAGGGATGCTGAGCGGCTTCGTGGGCGTGGGCGGCGGGATCATCATCGTACCCGCGTTGATGTGGGCGCTCGGTTTCACCCAGCACCAGGCCACCGGCACAAGCCTCGCCGTGCTGCTCCTTCCGGTGGGCATCCTCGCCGTTTGGAACTTCCACAAAGCGGGCAACGTCAACTGGCAGGCCGCACTCGCCATCAGCGCGGCTTTCGTCGTGGGCGCGTACTTCAGCAGCAAGTACGCGCTCTCCCTTCCACCGGAGACGGTGAAGAAGGTCTTCGGCGGGGTGATGATCCTGGCGGCGCTCAAGCTCATCTTCGGCAAGTGATCGAGCTCATCAAGGCGGAAGCCGCCCGCAGGCATGCGGACATCATCACATGGCGCAGGCATCTGCACGCTCACCCCGAGCTGAGCTACCAGGAAACCAGCACGGGGAAGTACATCGCTGTGCAACTCCGTGAGCTTGGTATCGAAGTGCGCGAAGGCATTGCGGGCACCGGCGTCATCGGTGTTGTGCGCGGGTCGAAGCCGGGCAACGGGTGCATCTGTCTGCGTGCGGATATCGATGCCCTCCCCATCCAGGAGAAGAACATCTGCGACTATCGCAGCACCAACGACGGCGTCATGCACGCTTGTGGACACGATGCGCACTCGGCCATGGTACTCGGTGCCGGCGCGATACTGCATGCGCTGTGCGAAGAGTGGGGCGGCACGGTGCTGCTGCTCTTCCAGCCGGGTGAAGAGAAGATACCGGGCGGAGCCACGCTCGTGCTGAAGGAGGATGCGCTGCGCGACCCGCGGCCCTCAGCGATCATGGGCCAGCATTGCACGCCTGAGCTGGAGGTCGGCAAGCTCGGCTTCCGCGAAGGACCGTTCATGGCGAGCAGCGATGAACTCTACATCACGGTGAAGGGGAGGGGAGGCCATGCCGCGCAACCAGAGAAGCTGATCGACCCGATCATGATCACCGCGCGATTGCTGCCGCGATTGAAGGAGGAATTCGCCGCTACTTGGTCCGCCGGGCACCCCGGCCCGCACCAAGCCGGGCAGGCCTTCCCAGGCCGGGTGCCCGGCGGACCAAACCCTTTGCTTGCCTTCGGCCGCGTTGAAGCGCTAGGTGCCACAAACGTGGTGCCCGATGAGGTGCGCATCGCGGGAACTTTGCGCGCTTTCAACGAACCGCTGCGCGATGAACTGCACGCTTGGTTGCCGAAGCGCGCGAACGAGATCTGTGCGGAGCAAGGCGGCTCCTGTGACTTCGAGGTGCGCAAAGGCTATCCCGTCCTCGTGAATGATGATGCGCTGACGGCGCGGATGCGTTCAGCAGCGGAAGAACTGTTAGGCGCGGAGAACGTGGTGCGTATGGAGCAACGCATGGGCAGCGAGGACTTCGCCTTTTACACGCATGTGATGCCCGGTTGCTTCTTCAGGCTTGGTACCGGTGTGCCCGGTGCGCCCACGCGGAACCTGCACATGCCGACCTTCGATATTGATGAGGATGCGCTGCGCATCGGCGCAGAGATGATGGTGATGGGGGCGATTCAGGAATTGGGCTGATGTGCCGCGCGGAGGAGCTTAGCTCAGCGCATTTGTTCTGGAGAGACCGGCGCTCGTGTAGTGCAAGTGAAGCGGAGACTACCTGACGAGACAACGGTATCTTCCCCATCGTACGTGCGTTCCAAAAAAGGCACGCTGCGATATTCAAGAAAGCCGTTCAGTTTTTCCCCGACCATCATGTTGATGGCATGATCGAGGACGAGGTCGGCGCGTTCGCACCGGGCGTGTAGTTCTGGCGTGTGCGTCGTGTCCTCCACGCTGTTCCGGTACGGAGCGCCCTGATCGATCCATGCAACGACCTCGGCATGGACTTGGCCGCCTTTGATCGTCATGGTCAGCCCGCCTCCACCGAAGAAGCCCAAATAGCTTTTGATGCGTGTGGAGTCGCCAGATGTATAGCACTCGCATGGCATCGGAGCTGGCTGAGGGTCCTTGTAGCGGGGCGAGGTTTGTCCAGCTTTCGTCGCATAGAGTGTGAGACGTGCACGGTTATCACGGAACCTCGGAGGTAAGTAGGGTGCGATGCTTGGATCCTTCCTATCGGCTGTGCTACCCATCAGGGATTTCAGCAAGGAATATTCACCTATTGAAATGCTGTCCATTGTAAGCTCCTGCTCGCTCAACTGGGCGAATTCCGCCTCATCATCCAGCGTTCCGACTCGATAAGCGTTCCCTATTCGCTGACTAGGTTTTTGCGATGTGCTGCAACACAGTCCGAGCCAAAGACCAGACGCGATCGCCATCGTAAATGGACGCACCAGCACCGATGGCAATCTAGGTGACGTTTGCTCCTCAGTTCGCCACCTCGCTCATGAACTTCAGCCTTACGAACCGGATCTCGTCCTCGCTGTAGTCCCCGTTGAACTCATCGTGCGCGGTCTTCAGGTCGTCGCTTTCGGCCTCGCGGAAGTAGTCCATGATCTCCTCCTGCTGCTCGTCTTCAAGCACCTCGT
>JAGODO010000092.1 GCA_017998165.1 Flavobacteriales bacterium
AGAGGGTGAAGTACGCCTCGGGGACGAGGTCCTCACCGGCAACAACGTTCTGCTCGCTCCGGAGAAGCGCGGGATCGGCTTCGTGTTCCAAGGGCTCGCGCTGTTCCCACACCTCACCGTGGACAGCAACGTGGCATTCGGGCTCCATGGACTTCCCTCGGCGGAACGCAAGCAGCGTGTGGCGCAGGAACTGCGTGCCGTGGGTCTCGAAGGGCTCGGAGGCCGCTACCCGCACGAACTCAGCGGCGGCCAGCAGCAGCGTGTCGCCATCGCGCGTTCGCTCGTTCGCCGACCACGGCTGATGCTGATGGACGAACCGTTCAGCGATCTGGATACGAAAACACGCGCCGCCGTGCGCACCGAGGTCCTGCGCATCCTGCGCGAGCACAACACCGCCGCCATCATCGTGACGCATGATCGCGAGGACGCCTTCCATGTCGCGGACCGCATCGCTGAAATGGACCAGGGCCGCATCGTGCGCACCGCTTCGGCCGAGGTCTTCCGTCGTGAATGGACCGACCATCCCTTCCAGTTCGTAACGCCTTCGCGAAGCGCTTAGGCGCACAAAGCATGAACCCGACCCGTTTGGAGCAACTGCGCGGCATGCTCGGCGAGGAGCCCGACGATGCGTTCATCCGCTACGCCATCGCCCTGGAACTGAAGCGCGCGGGCAAGATGGAAGAAGCCGCCGGTGATCTGGAGGCGCTGCTCAAAGCCGACCCGAAATACATCGCCTGCTACTATCAGTTGGCGCTCATCCTGATCGACCTGGGCCGTGCGGACGAGGCGACGCATGTCTGCGAAGCGGGATCGCTCCAGTGCCTCACCACCGGCGACCGCAAGGCGCGCGCTGAACTACTGGAATTGAAGAACGCCATTGCCGGCGACGAATGAAGCGCGGACGGTTCTTCTTCTGGCTCGTGGCGGGACCCGTCGCCATCCTGGCCGCGATGTTCGCTGCGGCGCATCCCTACCTGGCGATCACGGAACGCAGCGGAAGCGACGTGCTCGTGGTGGAAGGCTGGATGCCGGATGAACAACTGCGACTGGTCCCGCGCTGGGTGGACTCGCTGCACTATCACCGCGTGTACACGACCGGGTCCGAGCGGCCCTTCGCGTACTACCTGAAGGTGAGCGAAGCCGTTGAGGTCCGGTTCGCACAGCCCGTGCGTGGCCGCGTTTCGCTGAACGTGAGCGGCGTCCCGGGCGCGGGCTTCCTTCTCATCGCCGGCACGGATACCATCATGGAACATGAAGTGGCCACAGGACCGGGCGAGTTCCGCACGGATGGCGAGATCCTCACCGACCGCCTCCGGATAGCCTCCACGCGCTATGTCGACGCCGATCCCGCCATCGACCTCATCTTCATCAAGCATCTGCGCATCGGAACGGAGAACGCTCATTTTCTCCAGGACTCCACGCTCTTCATCCATGGCGATGGTTCGATGCAGCCGGCCTGGCCGACCTTCGCGCACAAGTGTGCGGCCGACCTGCGGCGAACGGGCGTGAAGACCGAAGTGTTCGCGGTGCCTTCCTGGGGCAAACCGGACAGCCGTAGCTGGGCCAATGCGAGCTTCTTCGGCGTTCGCGCGGCATCGGATAAGCTCAGCTCCTTCGATGTGATCACCGTGGGCGTACACGCGCGGCGCTCGCGTGAGCTCTTCCGGCGCGCGTGCGGACCGGATGTGGACGTGGGCGTGATCTCGCTCGACGACCCCGAATGCCCCCGGGACGGTTGGTGGCGCAAGCGCAACGGATGGGTCCGGATGCTCAAGGAGATCGGTGGTTCCAGCGAACCGATCGCCGTTGATCTCACGCATTGATACACGTCTATATTGGTGGCATGAGCTACGAGCAGCGACCGGCCACAGCGGACTTCCCCTCGTTCTATCATCGCTACGTGGAAGAAGCGGAAGGCACCGATATGTTGCAAGCCCTGCGGATCTCGGAAGAACGGATGCGCAGTGCGCTCGCCAACTTCCGACCGGACCGGGAAGACTATCGCTATGCACCGGAGAAATGGTCGGTGAAGGAAGTGGTGCAGCATGTGATCGATGGCGAGCGGATCTTCGCTTACCGCGCCCTGAGGTTCGCCCGGAACGACAACACCGGACTTCCCGGATTCGAGGAGAACGACTACGTGCCCGCTGCCCGATGCGAACGCCGAACGCTCAAGGATCTTCTGCGCGAATACGGCGTCGTACGCGAGACGACAACGCTCCTGTTCGAGAGTCTTCCTCCGGAAGCCCTCGACCGTTCGGGCATGGCCAACGAGCGTCCCATCACCGTTCGGGCGCTCGGCTGGGTGATCGCCGGACACAGCAACCACCATGTGAGCATCCTGTTGGAGAGGTATCTGCCGACGGCGGGAACCAACCTCTGAACACCCCGGGCCGGAAGACCATGATCGCGAACTGGCTGCTCCGAGCCGGGCCATGGCCTTGGATCGCGCTGTCCGTGGTGGACCGCTTCGGCCTGATATACCTGTTCGCGTCACGGTATGTGAGTACCGATGACTCGGTCATGTGGCATGCGGCGGTGGACTTCGCTCACGCCCGATTCCATGGTCCGTACTTCTACGGACAATCCTATGGCCCGATGCTGGAAGCACTGGTCGCGGCGCCCTTGGTGCGAACGGGTATCCCGCTGAATATCCTCATGCCGGGAGTGACTTCCCTGCTCGCCTTGCTGCCCTACTGGTCCTTCGCGTTGTGGTTCCACCGCCAAGGCCGTGGCCTGGCCGCGATGGTGGTGGCCGCCCTCCCGGTACTCATGCCCGTCGAGTTCGGCCTGATGACCACCATGTGCCGCGGGTTCATCACGGGCGCGGCCGTTCTGGCGCTCCTGCCTTGGGCTTCGAACATCGCCGATCCGAACCGGCGTTCGCTCGCTATCGGGTGCATCGTTTCCATCGCATGGTTCGTGAACCCGAATTCGCTCATCTTCTCCATCCCCTTCGTGGTCCATTTCCTGCTCACCAGTGAACGCAGGCTGGGAGGCGTCTTGTTGACCGCTCTGGGCATGGCAGTGGGACTTTCCGCGCACATCGCGGCCCAGCAGTGGTGCCAGGTCCATCCGGAGCGCATCGTCCATGCGTTGGTCGACCCACGCCCCCATTTCGCGCCGGCACGCATAGCGACAGGTCTCGGTAACCTCGACGCGCATTTCCAATGGTTGATGCCCGTGATCTGGCCGTATGGGGGCCTGTTGGGCGTTTGGCTCATCGTACTGATCGTGGTCGGTCTGATCAGAAAGGAACCGCGGCTGGCGATCTCCCTGTTCCTTGGTGCAGCGACCATCTGCGGCGCCTTCACCGTGGACAAGGTGCATGACGGATGGGACTCGGTCTTTTTCCCGCTCTCCCGGATGTTCCTCTGTCTGCCATTGCTCATGGCTTGGTCTACCGCCGCCCTCTTGAGAACAGTGCGTACCCGGGCCTGGATGATGGCCCTGATGTTCTTCGCTTGTTGCGCGTCCGCCACGATACATGCGTTGTCCACTGAACGCATCGCGCGACAGCAGATCCATGACCTCACGCACTGGGTGGCGGTACGACCCGTGCCTCTCCTACAGGATGACGCCCGCAAACTGAGGGTCCTCTCCGAGCGGTACGGGATCGGCCTGATCGTGCCCCTGGGACTGCCCAGTACGATCCACTGCCAGTTCCGCGCCTACGCCTACCCCGTTCTCGAACCTGCTCTCCCCCCCACGTATCTGGCAGGCTACGAGCGGCGGTATTGGCAGCGTGAAGCCTTTTCCGGTGCGATCGTCCCGAACCTGCTCCTCATTGGTGGCGATCCGGAACGTTGGGCCCCTGTTCTCGCAGAAGACCCACGCTTCACGGAGATCAAGGAAAAAGACTCGGACGTGATCCATGTACTGTCAGGCAACACGCTGCCGACCGACAGTCTCGTCCACATGCTCATGCAGCGGATCCATCCGCAGCGCAGATGATCCGACCACATGGATGTTCGCCCGTTCCCATCGATCTTCGCCCTATGACCACGCCCCGTACCATGAAGGATCTGCTGGCTGAGTACGGGGAAAGCCACACCAACGCGATCAATGAACTGATCCATTGGATCTGCGTGCCGGCGATCTTCTTCTGCGTGGTCGGCTTTCTGGTCAGCATACCGTCTCCCGCATTACCCTTGGTCGGCGGTCATCTCTGGGCCAAAGCCGCCATCGCCCTCACCCTGTTGTACTATTCCCTGCGCTCGATGCCGCTCCTGGCCGGCATGGCCGTGTGGTGCGCTTTCTGT
Organism: Flavobacteriales bacterium; assembly: GCA_017998165.1. GTDB lineage: Bacteria > Bacteroidota > Bacteroidia > Flavobacteriales_F > PHOS-HE28 > PHOS-HE28. Next base: position 4,263 of record JAGODO010000092.1, read on the forward strand.
TTCTGGCTTGCGCACCGGCTGGAAGCCGGTGCCCCTTGGCCGCTGTGGGCCATCTGCCTGGTGCTGTTCACGCTCGCCTGGGTCGGCCAGTTCGTCGGTCACCACATCGAAGGAAAGAAGCCGAGTTTCCTGAAGGACGTGCAGTTCCTCATCATCGGACCGGCCTGGCTGATGGCCAAGGTGTACCGGAAGCTAGGGATACGCGTCTAGTTGTCGGAGAATTTCCTCGTAAGGAACCGCCGGCCATTCCACATGGCTGAAATATCCACCGGGCACAGTAGGAAGATCCCGTTGGAAGAAGCACCCGTCCGGATGCAGCGCGATGACCAGATCGAGCAACACACGGTCCGGTTCGATCAGTGCATTCCCGAAAAGATCGGTTTTGGCGCTGTTGCCGACAAAGAGACCGTCGTTCTGAACCGATCTGAACTGATCCATGCGCTCATCCCCGTTCGTGAAATCCGTTTGACGGACAGTATCGGGAAGATCCGCGACCATCCCCCATAGATCCGCGTCCGCACCAACAGCGATCATCGTTTCCATATCGATGGCGATGTTCCCATCCCCTTTCCTGTCGGCGAACAGGTATCGTCCACCAGCGTCCTCGATCAGGCGAGCCATGTAGCTGTTGCCCGGTGGCACCCACCATTGGCCATCCCAAACGCTTCCGAAGAGAACAGCGGGCCGACGTGTGGTCGTGCTGTCCACGCGTATCGCCTCGTACCGTTCACGGATGCCCGCGAAAAGACTGTCCGCCTTGCGCTCCTCACCGAAAAGCACTCCGAAGAACCGCAGCCATTCAGCCCGACCGAGGGGATGTTCTTCGAGGTATTCGCTCACTTCCACCGTCGGGATGCCGAGTCCTTGTACCGTGTTGCCCTCACCCCTGCCGAACGGATACGCGAACAGGAGCTGGACATCGAGCGACAACAACAGTTCACGATCCAATCCGTCACCGGCCGCTATCTCCCTTACCGCGCCTGGATCGGCGAGGCGCCGGAACGCGGTGTCCCTCACCTGCCCGCTGTGCGCACAAGCAGCGATGGCGCCGACCCGGCCCAGAGCACTCACGTAAGGCACATGGGTTGTGCTTCCCACAGCCACCCTGCTCAATGCCCTGTTCAGCCGTGTCGGAGCACCGGGAGTCGCCATCCCAAGAGGTGTATCGGTGATCCAATAGCTGCCTACCGTATCCCGCTCCCCCCCATGGCCGAAGACCAGGACCAAGCGGTCCTCGCCCCGCACCCAGACCTGGAACCGCTGCGCGTAAGCGTTGTCCTTGCGCACCCAACCCTTCCAGGATCCGGGCCCGCTTTCCGGGCCAGCACAGGCCAGTAGCATCATGGCCGATACCGCTGCGGCTGTTCGTACTCCGGTCATGGTGGGCGAATCTACCGGGCTACTCCCCCCAGAGAAGACAGGCCCGTCCCGCTGGTCCACTCCATGGCCGCCACTTGCTCGGTGAGCCCCGCCACTTGTACAACGCCGCTTCGGGAATGGGCCTGCTCATAGAAGATTCGTGCCTGTCAAAAAAACAACAAGCACGATCAAACACCTACCATAATGGACACGCAAACCACTACCCGCCGCCGTCGCTCCGTCACCTTCACCTGGCTGGACATGGTACATGCCGGCATCTTCGGTGTATTCCTCCTCCTCGCCCACTTCTCCCTGGGCTGATCCCGACCGCAGCCATGCCTCACCACCGCACCTCCCACCTCTCCTGGCTGGACCTCGCCCAAGCCTGCATCTTCGGCCTGTTCGTGATACTCGCCCACCATGTCTTGAGCTGATCAACTGAGCCCCCTACCAGCGAAAGGCCTTCCCGCTCCACGGAAGGCTTCGCTGTTTTCAGATGGGGCCTGCCCGCTTTCATAACGGCACGCTCGCTGTTCCTGTTTCGGCGCCCGGGGCGAGAACCGACCATGGTCGAAGAACCGGGGCAAAAGAGAGATCCGTCGGTGTGCGCCTCGCTCATCCGGAATCGATCAGCGCCCGCCGGGGCCGCCCCGCACTTCCCTGCCCCGTGACCCATTCCGCCCGCTTATGTGGGCAAGACCGCCAGCGGCTCGATCCGACCTGATCGGGTCGCAGCACACTCGCAGTTTCGCACCGTCAACAACGAACAACAACAACCAGAACAACCCTTTACCATGAAAACACAACACACACGCTCTATCGAACCCGCAGTGATGACCATCGGCCAGGTATGCCTGCTGCTCGTGATGATGGTGGTCGTTCCCTTCTGAACGACCCGCTCCGACTGACGAGCCCCGGCCCTGCGCCGGGGTTTTTGTTTCCAGCCGGCCCGGCCAAGAGGATCGAACCAGGAAAAGCACCGCATGGACCCGATGACGCCACTTGCGCGACAAAGTCCACCGAACGCGCGACGGCGCTTATCGTCCGCGCGGTACCGGCCCATTTTCGCATCACCGACAACAAAAAACCACCGCGATGAAAACCGCCACATCACGCCGCCAAGCCTACCGTCCCATCGAACCTTCGTGGCTGACCTTGGGTCAAGCCTGCCTCCTGATCATGATGGTGGTGCTGGTCCAGATCTGAACTCCCCCAGGAGGGCACCAGGTCCGTCTTCTTCCGGGCCGCTTGGTGGAACAAGGTGCCCTCCAACAACAAGCCCCGGCCTAGGCCGGGGCTTGTTCATTCCAGATGACGAACGGCGCTCAAGCCTTCACGGCCACCTTGGGGGCCGCAGCGAGGATCTCCGCGCTGGCTCCTTCCCTGTACTTGTTGAAATTGTCGTTGAACTGCTTGGCCAGCTTCTCGGCCGTGGCGTCGTACCCGGCCTTGTCCGTCCATGTGCTGCGCGGGTCGAGGATCTCCGCAGGCACGTTCGGGCAGCTCATCGGCATGGACATGCCGAAGACCGGATGCTCCTTGTACTCGACCTTGTCCAATTCACCGCGCAATGCGGCACCGATCATGGCCCGCGTGAACTTCAGCTTCATTCGCTCGCCTGTGCCGTACGCACCGCCGCTCCAACCGGTGTTCACCAGCCAGATGCGCACGTTGTGCTTCTTCATCTTCTCGCCGAGCATGTCCGCATACTTCGTGGGGTGCAAGGGCAGGAACGCCTTGCCGAAGCATGCCGAGAACGTGCTCTGGGGCTCCGTGACACCCGCCTCCGTGCCGGCCACCTTCGCGGTATAACCGCTGATGAAGTGGTACATCGCCTGACCCGGGCTCAACTTGCTGATCGGAGGCAGCACGCCGTAAGCATCGCAGGTGAGGAAGAAGATGTTGGTCGGATGGCCGCCCACGCTGGGTACGGCGATATTGTCGATGTGATCGATGGGGTAGCTCACCCGTGTGTTCTCGGTCTTGCTGCCATTGGCGAAGTCCACTTCGGTGCTATCGCCCTTGAAGACCACGTTCTCCAGCAAGGAGCCGAACTTGATGGCGTCCCAGATCTGCGGCTCTTTCTCCTGGGTAAGGTCGATGCATTTGGCATAACAGCCACCCTCGAAATTGAAAATGCCCTTGTCGCTCCAGCCATGCTCGTCATCACCGATCAGGCGACGCTCCGGGTCCGCGCTCAACGTGGTCTTGCCCGTGCCGCTCAATCCGAAGAAGACGGCCGTGTCGCCCGCTTCCCCGATGTTGGCCGAACAGTGCATGCTCAGCACGTTCTTCTCCTGGGGAAGAACATAATTCAGCACCGTGAAGATGCCCTTCTTGATCTCGCCGGTATAGCCGGTGCCACCGATCAGGATGGTCTTCTTGGTGAAGTCGGCCGCGGCGAAATTGTGCTGGCGCGTACCATCCTTGGCGCCATCGGCCTGGAAGCCGGGAGCACAGATGATGTGCCATTCAGGGCTGAAGCCGGCCAGTTCGGCCTGGGTAGGGCGCAGGAACATATTGCCGGCGAAGAGCGCGCTGTAGGGCAGTTCGGCCACAACGCGGAGGTTCAGCCTGTAGGTCGGGTCGGCGCAGGCGTAGGCGTCCTTCACGTACACATCGCGCCCCATGAGGTAGGCGACCATCTTGTCGCGCAGGCGCTCGAAATTGTCTCCGCTGATGGCGATGTTCACATCGCCCCACCACACCGTGTTCTCGGTCTTGGCGTCCTTCACGCAGAACTTGTCCTTGGGGCTGCGGCCGGTGAATTCGCCCGTTTCGATGGCCAATGCACCGCTGTTGGCGAACACGCCCTGTCCGTTCACGATGGCGTGCTCGATCAGCTCGGCCGGTTCCAGGTTCCAATAGACATCGCCCAGGTTCTTCAGGCCGATGCTCTTCAGATCAGCGTTCGTCGGTTTCGTTCCGAACTCGTTCATGAGATGACAGGTTCTGTTGGTTTTCAGTTCTAGCCCTGCGGAAATGCCTTCAGGTCCCTCCGCAGCATCGGGGCGCGAATTTAGGACAGGCCGCAAAGGCGGGGATGACCACGATCAGGCTGACTTCCGCAGAGAGCCCACGAGCAGCACCGTCCAGCCGGCCATGAAGAGCAGGCCCCCGAGCGGCGTGATCGGCCCCAGGAACCGGGTGAGCACATCCGTCCCCATCATCTCCCTGGTGGCCAGCATGTAAAGCGAGCCGCTGAAGCAGACCACGCCCAAGACGAACAGGATGCGCACCAAGGTGATGAGCCGGGTGGCGAGCCGGCCCTCCAACGTGGCGAGTCCCAGCAACGCCAGGCCGTGATAGAACTGGTATTGTGCGGCGGTCTGCCAGTTGTGATACGCCTTGATATCGACGCGCGTCTCGATGCCATGCGCCCCGAACGCGCCCAGCCCCACGGCCAACAGCAGTATGGCGGAGGCCCAGGCAAGCGTGCGGTTGTTCATGGCCGGCAAAGTTGCTCAAAAGAAAGACCCCCGCCTTGCAGCAGGGGTCCTGGTGGTTGATGGGTGGGCTTACTGCTTGTTCAGCTTATCCATTTCCTTGTCGAAGGTCTCCTTGAACTTCTCGTAGTCGTAGTCGATGCGCAGGCGGTCGTCCTTGCTGAGGCGCTCGTTGTAGGCGGAAAGCAGGTCCTGGGCACTCAACTCGATGGCCACGTAGGTCTTGAAGTTGCCGGTGGCATCCACCTTCATCACCTTCTCGCAGATGGTCTTCACACCTTGGAGCTTCTGGTCGAGTACCTCGCGGGTAAGGCCCTCGAAGCGTTCGCCGACCTCCTCCTTGTTGTTCATCTCGCGGCTGTTCACGTAGTTGTCGATCACCCCTTTGATCTGGGTCTGGATCGAGCTGGCGAGGTCAGCGCGGGCGTTGGCCAGGGCCTTCTTCTTGCTGGTCGCCTGGTCCATGCTCTCACCCAGGTTGTTCGCGCGGAACACCTTGTCATCCGTGAAGAATTCCGGGCCGGAGCACATCACCTTGATCTCGGTTTCGCCGCCCGGGGGCTTGGCGGCCTCGGCCTCGGCTTGTTTCTTTTTGCTCTTGCAGGCGCTCAGACCACCAACCAGCATCAAGGCCGTGAGTGTGATCGAGAGGGTACGGTTGGTGGAGGGCGTTTTCATCTGTTTTTCGACTGTGTGTGGTGTCGTGATCAGTGGTTTGCGAACGGTGTGCCAAACTTGGGCATTGCGCGCGGTTCCTACAACAGCGCGTTCATCATGGAGGTGACCAGGTCTTTCCGGAGATCGTTGCCGGCCTTCTTGTAAGCGTCCATGCCGGCCTTCACGTAGTCCAACTGGATACCCTTCAGGCCCTGCTTGCCTCCCTCAACGATGGTCTCGTTCGTGCGCCGGTCCCGGAAGGTGTAGGTCACGTCCAGCAGCGCGGTATAGAACCCGCTGGATTCGCCCCCCTGCCGCGTCGAGGCCTTCACGTCCATCAGCAGGTCCGCGTCGGCGATACGATCGGTGAACCGGAAGCCCTTGGAGGTCAGCTCTTCCTTGATGCCGGTGGCGATGCCTGCGGTTACCGGCCTTCCCAGATTGGTCTCATCCGATGTGATATGCACCTTGGGCATGGTCCGGTCGATGGGCACCCTCACCTCGGGTACGGTCAGGCTGCTGATGAGCGGCTTTACGAAGACCGGGTCGAGGTCCTTGCTGACGAGTTCATCCATGTTCAAGCGAACGACCAGGTCCGCAGCGGCACCGCTCATTTCCACCCGTTGGACGGTCGTGCGCACGTGGCCTTCGGTATCCGTGCTCTTGCTCTCGCTCACCTTGCCGCTCAGGCCGGGATAGATGATGCTCACGGGCAGTTGCACGAGGTCACGGTTTTGGCGGCCATCAGCGAACGATGCTGAGATGAGCAACTCCCGCTTGAAGCGGTTCCCATAATCCAGAACACAGCGCTCCGGGAGAACGGTCAAGCGTACGCCGTTGGTCAGTCGTTGCAGGTCGGCGAATATCTCGTTGGCCAGCGGCACCTGCCTGTCCCCGACGGTCACCAGATCGCTCTCGCCCCAATACTCCTTCATCGCGATCAAGCCACGCAGATCCTGGTCGAACGCGCCCTTCAGATCCCCGACGACCAGTTGCTGCATCGCGCGCAGGTATCCGTCCTTGGCCAGGTCCAGCGCCTGGTTCTTCTTGAGGTTCTTCAAGCGGGCGTGTTCGGCCTTGCTGAGCCGGTAGTACACCCAGTATTCCTTGTCGTTCTGCCAGGTCTCCACCATCTCATACCCCTCCAACTGCTCGTTGGTCGTTGTACGGACGTTGCTGTTGAAGGTCTCCGTGAAGTGCGTCTTGTCGTCCAACGAGGAGAGCAGGCTGTTGCCCTCCACCCGGACGCTGATCTCACTGGCCAGATCATTCAACGCGGTCTTCTTCGCGCTCTCCTGGTAGTCCGCGCGCGCTTTCGGGCAGGAGCCGATGCCGATGTAGTCGAAGTCCCCGGAAGGACGTACCGACACCCATTCGGGTCTGGGCGTTTCGACAGGCGTCGCGACCTGCGGATCCTTGGAGGCATCCTTCCGGCCCTTGCACGAAACAAGGACGAGTACGATCAGGGGGATGTATCTCTTCACGGCAGTTTGCTGGCCAGTTCGCGCTGCACTTCACTGGACATGCCCTGGGTGGCATCACGCAGTACCTCGTTCCCGATCACGCCCGTGGACTTCACATCGTGCGAGGCCCTGAGAAGTTCCTGCAGCCGGCGATGCGCATTGCGGTCGGGGTCCACCATGCCATTGAGGGCAGGTACCAGCGAACTGGGATCACCATCGAAGGTCGCGTACCAGGCATGGTCATCCTTGTTCCGGTCGACCACCTTGCTCAGCATCACTTCACCCGTCTCCAAAGAGACCAGCTTGTAGCTGAAGGAGCAATACACCTTGTTCTCCTGGTAGTATTCGGTGTACTGCGCCGGCTTGTGCTTCGTCACGAGCATCATTTTTCCCGGGTTCATCGGGTCCGGCACCTTCAACTGGTAGGCTTGGAATCCCCCCTTGGTGCTGCGCTTCAATGAACCGTTCTCTTCCCGATAGTCGATCAACGTACCCATGAGCACCGCATGCGCGCCCATGAGCTTACCGGCCTCCACAGCAGTGGCCTCGTCCACCACCCCGCTCAGGCCTAAACGTTGCTCGGCCAGTATGCGTTCGATGTTCTCCCGGTCCACCACCTTGATGAACGGATCGCTGATCTCGGTGAGCGAGGTCGTGGCCAGCGCCTGTACGCGCGCGGCCTGGTCCTTTTTCGTCCCAGCGAAGGGCAGCACCGCGATGGCGTAGCGCCCTTTCTCCACGGCCTGGTTCCTCAGCGCGACGGCGTCCTTGTAGCTGTTGTCCTTCGTCGTCACCTTGCTCAGGTCCTCATAGGCCTTGCGGAAACGGCCCTGTTCGAGCGCCTCCTTTCCGCTCGTGTACAACGGCTCCAAGTAGGCCACGTCCTGCAACTTCCCGGAATCCTTGAAGGAGGGTTCCAAGGCTGTGATCTTGGCGAATACCGCTTCGGCGCCCTTGTAGTCCTTCGCGGCCATCAGTTCCTGACCACGCTCGTATTGCTCCATGAGGTATTTGCCCTTCACCTCGTTGAAGTCAGCCGTGTAGTTGCCCGGGATGTCAAGCACCACACCGTACTGGCCGACACGGTCGGAGTAGCTTTTGGCAGCGAGGTAGGCGTTCACCGCTTCCTCCTTGCTGTCCCCGACACCGAAGGACTTGAAGAACGCGCTGAGCTTGTCATTGAGCAACTGTTGCCCGGTCTTTTTCAGGCCGATCTTGGCGTCGACATTGCGCGTATTGCGCATGAGGCTCTGCAGGTACATATCAGCCGCTTCGGCGTAGAGGCCGTTCTCGTCCAGCTTGGCGCCTTTCTTGGCCAGGGACTTCGAGCCGGTGCAGGAGGCGGCTGTGAAGGCCGCGAAGGCGCCCAGCAGTATCAGGGAAGCTATGGGCTTCATGGTGGTGCGGCACATGGCTCACGCGTTCGCGTCCTAGCGGCCCTTGATGTAGTTGTTCAGCTCATCAATGGAACTCTCGAAGTTGAACGCGTCGTTCACCTTGTAGTAGTTGCCGATGTCGTGCGTATGGGGGTAGGCGTACTTGGCGAACTCCAGCTTGGTCTCCTCGAACCCGAAGAGGCCCATGATGCCCATCACCTG
>JAGODO010000093.1 GCA_017998165.1 Flavobacteriales bacterium
TGCGTACCACATCGATGGCCGCGTTCCGGGCGATGTTCAACATCCAGGTGAACGGTCGACCCTTGGCCGCATCGTAGCTGTGGATGTTCTTCCAGATCTTCACGAAGGCGTCCTGCAACACCTCTTCCGCCCGCGCTTCCTCCTTCACCACTTTCAGGATCACGCCGAAAAGCGCTGCGGAGTAGCGGTCGTACAACTGTGCGAAGGCGTCCTGGTCTCCCCGGCCGACCGCTTCGAACAACAAGTGTTCCGGACCCTCCATCAGTTGCGCTGCGGTAAATGTAGGTTCACAGGAATGCGAACACCCGACTGACGCCGAGTGTTCGCATCCCTCAAGCATGTACGCCCGCCTGGCCCGGCAGAGCAGCGTTCAATCCTCCAAGGCCATGAGCGAACTCACGGGTATCATCTCATAGTGATGGGTCACATGGGCATCGCCCTTGGTGGACCTGAACTCGATCAGACCCACCGGTGCCGCGAAGCGCATGGCCTCCTCGTTACCATCAGCGAAGAGCATGACATCGAACTGCACTTTGCGGTCGTGTCGGCGGCCAATGCAAGCCTTGCGGCCATCCACGATGATCTCCTTGGCGACGGTACCCGCCTGGGAGAAGAGCAAGGTGTAGCGATCGTTCGCAGGCGCGCACACCCAGAAACGGCCGTTCGGGCGGATGTCGAGCGGCATGCGCTCACCGTCGCTGGAGACGATCTCGCCGTAGGCGCGCAACTCCGTGGCTTCAGCGGTGAGCACCTTGCCCGTGAGGATCAACCGGCCTTGTGCGCGGCTGGCGACAACGGAAAGGATGAACAGAAGGGTGAAAAAGATGGCAGCGAACATCCCGCTGGGTAGTGGTCTGGCATGGGCTTTCATGGCTATCGTATTGATAGGGCGAATGTGGTCGTCCGCCGAAGCCGGAACCATACCCACTTGGGGGTAATTACGCCGCATGGGCGCCCCTCGACCTGGCCGACCTACCCGCCATCAGGCATCCATGCGGTCCTTCAGGGGCAGATCGACGGTCACCGTCGTGCCATGACCGACATGGGAATCGACGACCACGACGCCACCCAAGGCCGAAGCGCGCTCACGCAGGTTCCCCATGCCCATGCCTTCACGGGCGCTCGACAGGTCGAAGCCGACACCGTTGTCCTCGACAAGCACGTTGAGGGAGGCCGGGGCCCGGTTGACCTGTATGCTCAGCTCCGTGGCCCTGGCGTGCTTGAGCACATTGCCCACCGCTTCCTGCACCATGCGGTAGACAGCGACCTCCATGGCCGCGTCCAACCGCTGATCGAGCCCGTGTACGCCCAGTTCCACATCCATGGTCCCCGGAACGCGCAACGTATCGCAGAGGTCCTGGAGCGCGACCGTCAGGCCGAACTTGGAGAGATCGCCCTTGACCATGTCGTGACTGATGCGCCGTACCTCCACCACGGCCTCATCCAACAACTTGAACGCCTGGTCGTCCTGTCTGTCGATGCGCGCGCCGAGATCCTCGATGCGCCCTTGGAGCGCGCTGAAGCGGAGGCGGATGGTGCTCAGCAACGCACCCATCCGGTCATGCAGGTCCTTGGCCACGCGGGTACGCTCCTTTTCCTGCCCGAGCATCATCGCGTCGAACGAGCGGATCTCCTGTTGCTTCAGCAGTTCGTTCACCTGCTGTTCGTGCAGTTGGCGTGTCTGCGCCTGGCGCGCGCGCAGGTTCTGGATGTTGCGGACCACCAGGATAAGCAGCACCACCAGCAATCCGGCGATGATCGCACTGCCCGCCAGTTGAAGGTCGCGACGCCGGTTCCTGGCTTCCACGACCGCGATGCGCCCTTCCTTCTTTCCCAGCTCGTATTTGTACTCAAGGTCCATCGTGAGCTCACCGCTCTCGCGCTCCCCCAGGGTATCGTCCACGTCGATGTACTCCTCCATGAACTCCCCGGCCTCCTTGTCACGATCCAGCTTACGGAGCGACAGGGCGAGCTGCCACAGCGCGCTCCTCACCGTTTCCAGGGCCCCGCTGGCGCGCCCGAGTTCCAGCGCATGCCGTGCCGTGGTCAACGCTTCATCCGAATGTCCTGAAGCCCGTTGCAGCTTCGCCAGTGTCACCAGGTCCATCGCCTGGCCCAGCGTATCCTTGATCTCCTGACGGATGGCCAGCGCCTGGTCGAGTTCCGTCCGGGCCTTGGACAGATCTTCCCGGTACCAGTGCAGCAGGGCGATCGCTCCGTGCAGGTCGGCAGCGAACAACCGGTCGCCTTTGGTATGGGGATCGGAAAGGGCGCCTTCATACACGGCGATCGCGGGGCCTATGCTGTCCCCGTGCATTTGGGAAAGCGCACTGCCGATGTTGAACACGGCGTTCTGTTCGAGCGGGGGGAACCCGTTCTCCCGGGAGCAGGACCGTGCTTGATGGAATAGCGCCAACGCCTCGGCGAACCGCTCCTGCTGGTACAGGATGTTGCCCCTGTTGATGATGATATTGCATCGTGCGAGCGGGTATCCCACGGACGCTTCGCGCCTCTCCGCGTCGATGAGCGCGGTCAATGCCCCTTGCACGTCGCCCAACTTGCGCAAGATCTCCGCCTTCAGGATGAGCGCTGTGATGGCCTGTTTCCGCAAGCCATTGTCCTCGGCGAGACGGAACGCCGCCCCGGCCTGGATCGCGGCCCGCTCGAACCTGCTCAATTGCTTCAACACCCGCGTGTGCTCATCGAGACAGGCGAAGCGCGCCAAAGGACTCAACCCGGCCGTATCCTGGACTGAACTGTCCAGGCGATCGAGGGCCTGGCGGGCTTTCCCCTCCGAGCGAAGGAGGCGTGATCGCCAAGCCACAACAAGGGTCCGGGCCTCCTTGTCGGTCGCTGTCCTTTCCCCGACACTGTCGATGATGCGCTCCTGCCCCGCAACGTCACCTTGCTGGTAACGCAGATCCATGCGCTCGATCAACCCTTCGACCTCACGTGTTTGCGCAAGGCTCTGAAGCACCAGCACAAGCGACCAGGCGCACGGCAGAAGCCGCCTCATCAACGCTGGTCCGGGCAACGGGAAAAGCACCTCTCCTGGTTCATCTTATCAACGGCCGTCGCGCACAGGCGGTTTGTCCTCATGATCGTGGATCTCCCTACCGGTCTCATCGACGATGCGGTAATTGATGTAGCGCTGGCCAACACCGGTGAAGATGATATCCATGTCCCACGTATCGGTCCGTGGGTGGGCTCCGGGCACCGACTTGTAGGACAACGTGTATGTTTCTTGGTCAGCTGTGTACGCTGTCCGTTCGAGCGGGACAAGGTCGCCGTCCGTCTCGACGATCGCCGTGTAATGGAGTCCGGGCGTCCCGGGTTCGATCAACGTGAACTTGGTGATGGCCATAGCAATGGTGGTTGTTGGTGGTTCAGGTCGGTGAGTTCGGTCACGAATGCTTGTCTGGATCGATCCAACCGCGCTCCATCGCGTACTTCACGAGCGCCGTGGAAGAATGTATCCCCAGTTTGTGGTAGATGTTCTTGCGATGCGTCTCGACGGTCGCCGGGCTCAGGAAAAGCAGGTTAGCGATCTCCCCCATCGTTTTGTCCGCGACGAGGAGCCTGACCACATCTCTCTCGCGCTTGGACAGCACGGCGGGCTTCGGTGGAGCGGCGCCATTATCAGTTGAACCGGCCTGCACCATGATCTCCTGCACCGTGCTGGCGAAGTACCGCTCTCCTCGGCACACGGCCAGTATCGCTTCACGCAGTTCGCCTCTTCCGGTGTTCTTCAGCACATAGCCGCTCGCACCGGCGCCCATCATCTCGTCCACCATCTCCTTGTTGCCGTACATGCTCAAGGCCAGGACGGCCGGAGGGTGCTTCACCTTCTTGTCACGGATCATCCGCGTGGCCTCGATGCCGTCCAGCTCCGGCATGCTGATGTCCATGATCACCACGTCCGGCGTGAGCGCCCCGGATTTTTCCACTGCTTCCCGACCGTTCAAGGCGTCGCCGACGATCTCGAACATCGGCTCCTGATCGAGTATGGCGCGGATGCCATCGATCACCATGCGGTGATCGTCCACGATGAGCACGCGCAAGCGCCTCGGTTTGTCCGGATCGGTGGCCATGGGGAGAGTTGACCTGGGTGGGCCGGTCTGCGGGGAAAGTACCCACTGTCGTGCTGCCTCCATAGCGCTGGATCCGATTTTCATGGCTTGCGTGCTCATCCGCCCAAGGGTATCCGCACCTTCAGCGTGTGCCCGCCCTCCGGCCGCTCGCTCCGTTCGATCATCCCATTGAGCTGGGCTACCCGGTGCTCCAACCGCCGTGATCCGCGCTCGCCCATCGGGGACCCGCCCATTGCTTCGGTACCATTGCTCTCCACCGACAGCACACAACCGCCCCCTTGCCGATCGACCCGTATCGCGAGCCGGTCAACGCTGTGGAAACCCAGCGACACGTCCACGGCATCGTTCACCAGGTGATAGATCGCGATCTGCTCACCCTGCGCGAACGGCTGCTCCAGCCCGTTCATCTGGAGGGCCACGCTCATCCTCCCCGAAGCACGCAGGCTCCAGCACAGATCCTCGAGCGGAACGACCAGTCCACAGCGTTCGAGGACATAGCGGATGCTCGCACGGCCGGCCTGGCGCAGTTCCACCATCGCCTCTTCCAACCCTTTGCTCACCGCTTCCTCCCTGGCGACTTCCCGCTGATCGAAACCATCGAGCCGTTCATCCATCGCGGCGAAGCCGTCGACCACGGTCCTCATCAAGGCACCCAGTCGCTCCGTCAGGTCATTGTACGCACGTTCGCGCTCGCGCATGGAACCGCGTTCGATGGCCTCCCGGATGCGGAGCTGCTGGCCATGCAACAGTTCGGCCATCTCCCGTGCATGATGATCGCGATCCGCTTCGGCCATCCGCCGTTCCCTTTTACGGGAGCGCCATACGATGAAACAGGCCGAACCCAACAACAGCACCACCAACGCGAAGACGAGACCTTCCCACTGTGGCCATAAGCCCGGTTGTGGGACCCCGAGAACGATCGCGCCGCACGCGCTCGCCCGCTCACACTTCCGTGCTCGCGCCGCGCCGGTCGGGTACTCGATATGGCGGTCGTTGAACATGCCGCTCAATTCACCATCCACCCGCGCTCCAAGGCGTACCGAACGAGCCCGGTGGCATTGTGGAAGCCCAACTTGTGCAGGATGTTCTTGCGGTGGGTCTCCACCGTGGCCGGGCTCAAGCCCAAGGATTCGGCGATCTGCACCGTGGACCGTTCGTTCACGATCATCCGGATGATCTCCTTCTCCCGTTTCGTAGGACTCGATGCGGCCCTTCCCCCGGCTCGCGATCCTTCCGGCGGATCCATGATGGACGTGACCTCTTCGGACAGGTGGCGGAGACCGGCGGCGACCCGCTCGATGGCCAGGCACAGCTCTTTCCGGCCCGCGTTCTTCAGGATGTACCCGCTGACCCCCGAGTCGAGCAGCTCGTTCACGAATTCGCTGTTCGCGTACATGGACAGCATCAGGATCCTCTGGTCCGGCCGCCATGCGCGCAGCTCCCGGGCCGCTTCGATACCGTCCATCACCGGCATGTTGATGTCCAGGATGACCACATCAGGCCGATGTTCCCGTGCCTGAACGAGCGCCTCGCGGCCATTCATCGCCCGGCCGACCAGCCGGAAGCGTTCGTCATGGTCCAACAGGGCGCTGAGCCCATCAAGGATGATGCGCTGGTCATCCACCAGCAGGATCGTTATCGGTGCCATGGGAGGTGTGGCGGCGGTGTTCTTCCGTCAACACGAAGATCAGGCGCCCGATCCGGTCCGACAATACCCTCTTCAGGGTAATTCGCGGGTATCAGACCGGTCCTTCGGGCAAGGGCAGGTCGATGACCACCGTCGTACCTCGCCCGGGTCGGCTGTCCAGACCCACAGTGCCGCCCAATTCCGCGGCGCGCGCGCGCAGATTGGACAGGCCCATGCCCTGCCCGGCCCGCGCCGGATCGAAGCCGACGCCGTCATCCTCCACAAGGATGTTCAAATGAGCCGATGAGCGGGTGACCTGAATGTCCATCTGGCCGGGCCTGGCGTGCTTCAGGGCATTGCTCACCGCCTCCTGGACCATGCGGTAGGCGGCGATCTCGATGCGCTTCTCCAAGCGGCTCTCCAGACCGAACACATTGAGGTCCACCACCATCCTGCCCGGCACAGCCACCGCATCACGCAGATCCTCCAGCGCCGCGGCCAGACCGAAACTGGCCAGCGTGCCATGCTCCATATCGTGGCTGATGCGCCGGACCTCGCCGACCGCCGTATCCAGAAGACCGGCAACGCGCTCGTATTGCGTGCCGGCGGTCTCCTGCACGCGGGCCATGCGCTCCTCGAGCGCCCCGAACTGCATCTTCACCGCGCTCAGCAGGCTGCCGACCCGGTCATGCAGGTCCCTGGCGATGCGCGTGCGCTCCAACTCTTGGCCGCGCAGAACGGCATCCAACGCCCGTATCTCCTGCTGTTTCAACAAGTGTGAGACCTCCTGCCCGTGCATGATCGCGGACTGCAACCGGAGCTTGCGCTGGAATCGCCAGTTGCGCCAGGCCAGCACCGCCAGAACCACGGCGAGCAAGGTGATACCCAGGGCCATGTTGCGTAGCGTGCGCTCCTTCGCCATGCGTTCACCGAGGTCCGTGATCTCGGCCTCCTGCTCGTGCGCCTTGTACTTCTGCCGCATCTCAGCGCGTGCCAGCTGGTCCGTCGCCTCCTCGTTGATGAACGAGTCCCTGGCGGTGATGTGCGCGCTCAGATAGTACTGGGCTTCCTTCCACCGACCCTGCCGCTCGCGCAACGTGGCCAGGTTGCGAAGGACCCCCATGCGTGCCTCCAAGCTCTGCCCTGCGGCGATGAGCGATCGCTGGAACAGCGAATCGCTCCGGGTGAACCGCCCTTCCGCAAGGTCGATACTCCCGAGATCCGACAGGACATAGGAACGATCCACCTCATGATGCCATTCCAACGTGGCATGAAGAACGGAGTCCAAGGCCACGCGAGCCTCGGAAAGGCGGCCCAGTTCCAACAGGTAGTGGCCCCGATGGTTCATGGCCACGAGCCGGTCCTCGGCGGGGACGCCGGCCACCTCCATCAACGCGAGCGCGGTGTCCACTCTGCCCAGGGCGAGTTGGAACTCACCCCGTGACGACGCCACCATCCCCAGATTCCGCACGGCCTCGGCTTCCGCGGCCGCCAGACCATGCATGCGCGCGTGTTCCTTCTGTTGCACATAGTATCCCTCGGCCTGATCCAAGCGTCCCACATCGAAATAGAGGTTGCCCAAGTTGTTGAGCAGCGCACCCACCTTGGTCACATCCGTCAACTCGCGCGCTATCAACAGCGCTTTGTAGTAGCTGGCCGCCGCCTCTTCCGGATCGCCCATCCCCTGCTGCGCGCCCCCCAGGGTCACCAGAGCCGAGCAGATCCCCTTCCTGTCGCCTGCGGCTTCGGCCACACGCAGGCTCCTGTTGGCATACGCGAGGGCTTTGGAGAGATCGCCCTGTTCGTGGTACCACTTGCCCAGCGATTTCGCGGCGCTCTGTTCTCCCTTGTGATCATGGATGGCCGAGGAGATGACCAACGCATGCTCCATGCTGGCGAATGAACTGTCGAGCGTGGACGCGCTCTCGTGCAAGGCCAGCGCGATCTTCCGCCAGGCATCCGCGAGACGCACGGAATCCCTGTGCTCGAGCGCCCACTCCAACACGGTGCCCGCCCATGCGAGCGCCTGCTGGGGCCGCTGTTCCCGTTCCTTGAAGGAGCGGTCCAGCAACCGGTCAACGCTGTCCACCTCCAGTTGCTGACCTGCCGCACACATCCCCGAACAAACCAGCAGACACATCATCGCCATCCTACCATGCGCTGATGGACAGCCGTGCTTGGCGATGGCGACATAGGCCGTCATAGGGTCCGCCGAAGGGCCTTGGGCCTGTTATCGCACACCTGTGATCACGCGTTCGCCCACTCTCAACGACTCCTGGCCCGCCATCATGGGACCGACCAGTTGGAACTCCGGCGTTGCCGGCACGGGCAGGATCCTGCGCCCTTCAGCCCCGGAAAGGGTCGCGCCCGGGACCGCAACGGTCGCCTCGCCCATCTCACCACCGCTGAACGCCAGCATCCCGTAAGTGGCTGTCCCGCTCATGTAGGGAGTGGGTGGCCCGCCGGTGATCGGATCCTCCGAATCGGAATGGTCGGTATGGATGCGCGTTCTCTCCGTTCCTCCACCATCCATCGCGCACTCCACGATCACCGAATCGACTCCTTGGGACACGGGGATCAAGGTCTGGTGATACAGACCTTTGACGATACCACCCGGGTCATTGCACTGCACCCGGTACCTCACCACGAGCTTGCGCGGGTCGGACATGTCGAAGGTCGCCTCGGGGACATAGGTGGTATCCGGGAGCGGGAGCATCACGTTCAGCAGATAGCCCTGCACCTCGCCCCTTCGGGCTTTCTGCAGGTAGATATACGGCTTCAGCGGAGGGATGTCCTCCAACGCCTTGGGGTCGCCATAGAGGTCGTCGTCCAGGTGTACCGCCACCGGGATGGCGTGGTACTCTTCCGGATCCACATCGACCAGGTAGGTCAAGCGGACCAGTAATCCGATGGCGACCAGTAGCAGGAAGGCGATGACGTACTTCATGGTGGTGGAGCTTGGTGGTATGACGTGTCAGGCGTGTCCGAGGGCCCGACAAGGGAGGCCGGTCCGGGCCTTACAAATGTGCGACCGCCGGATCGGTCGCGAAATACCCTGGTCAGGGTAATTTCAAGGGTATTCCGCAGGGCCGGGCCAGGTTCAGACCCCTCCGACGGAACAAGCGAGCGCGAAAACGATGAGCATCAGATAGATGGCGAGCGTGATGAGGCTCGAATTGTACTTGCGCAACAGCGTGCTCATGGCGTGGGCCGATCCGGTAAGCGGTCGATGCTACGAACGTCCGGACCACGCGTGGCCTGAAGATGATCCGTATGTGAGCAATTGCGGAAGAAATGAACAGGACCATGAGCGGCGTTGTTCCGTGACGAGCGGCACGGATACCGGTCGATCACGACTCTACTTTCGCCCCCGCTCCAGACACGCCCTATGCACCAGCCCGTACTGCTCCTCGTTTTCCTTTTCTCCATGGCCGGGATCAGGGCCCAGCAGACCTTCACCGTCAGCGGCTACGTGAACGACTCGACCAGCGGGGAGTCGCTCATCGGTGCGAGCATCTTCATCAAGGAGATCCAGAAGGGTGTGACCACCAATACCTACGGCTACTATTCGGTGACGCTCGCCGAAGGGAGCTACACCTTCATCACCCGCTACATCGGCTATGCCCAACAGGACCGCACCATCGACCTGCGCGCGGACGTGCGGATGAACATCGACCTGAAGCCGACCGTGACGGAGATCAAGCAAGTGGAGGTGGTGAAGGAGAAGCGCAAGAGCAATACGGAGAGCACGGACATGGGCCGCATCGACGTGGACGTGCAGAAGCTGAACACGCTGCCCGCCCTGCTGGGAGAAGTGGATATCCTGAAGGTGATCCAATTCCTGCCCGGTGTGAAGAGCAACGGCGAGGGGAACAGCGGTTTCTATGTGCGGGGGGGCGGGCCGGACCAGAACCTGATCCTGCTGGATGAAGCCACGGTGTACAATGCCAGCCACTTGTTCGGGTTCTTCAGCGTGTTCAACGCCGACGCGGTGAAGAACCTGGAGCTGATCAAGGGCGGCATGCCGGCCAACTACGGCGGCCGCACCAGTTCCGTGCTGGACATCACCATGAAAGAGGGGAACGACAACCAGTTCCACGGCCAGGGCGGCATCGGCCTGATCAGTTCGCGCTTCACGTTCGAGGGGCCCATCGTGAAGGACAAGAGTTCCTTCATCGTCAGCGGACGGCGCACCTACATCGATGTGCTCACCAAGCCGTTCCTGAAGGACAATCCCAACTTCGGAGGCACGGGCTACTACTTCTATGACCTGAACGCGAAGGCCAACTACCGCATGAGCGACAAGGACCGGCTCTACCTCAGCGGTTACTTCGGCCGCGACGTCTTCGATTTCGGCACCAATGACCCGGGGGACCCGAAATTCCGCATCCCTTGGGGCAATACGACAGTGGCCGCCCGATGGAACCACGTATTCGGCCCGAAACTCTTCCTGAACACCACCGCCACCTTCAGCGACTACCAATTCGAGTTCAATGGCGAGCAGAGCGATTTCGCCTTCAAACTCTTCAGCGGCATCAAGGACTACGGCCTGAAGGTGGACCTGAGCCAGTACCCCAACGTGCGCCACAGCCTGAAGTACGGCGGGCAGTACATCTTCCACACCTACACGCCGAGCACCGTCGATGTCTCCAGCGGCGATACGCAGTTCAACATCGATGAGCCCAGCCGGCTGAAAGCCCATGAGACCGCCGTGTACATACTCGATGAATTCGATGTGAACGAGCGGATCCGCCTGAACGGGGGCCTGCGCTTCACGTCGTTCGCACACGTCGGCACGTTCCGCGAGTACATTCTCAACCCGCAGGGCGAGCCTACCGGCGACCTGGTCAACTACGAACGCGGCAAGCCGGTGAAGACCTACTACGGGCTGGAACCGCGACTCTCCGCCCGTTACAAGCTGGACGACAAGAGCAGCATCAAGGCCAGCTTCAACCGCAACCTGCAATACGTGCATCTGGCCAGCTTCAGCAGCATCGCGCTGCCCACCGACGTGTGGGTGCCCAGCGGCAAGAACGTGAAGCCGCAGGTCGGCGTCCAGTACGCCGCCGGTTACTTCCGCGACTTCAAAGAGCGCACCTACGAAGCCAGCGTCGAGGTCTACTACAAGGACATGCTGAACCTCATCGAATACAAGGAGGGCGCCCAACCGCAGGACAACGGCAACACGAACTACGATGCCAACCTTGTCTTCGGCAATGGTTACTCCTACGGCGCGGAGTTCTTCGTGAAGAAGCGCACCGGCCGCCTGAACGGCTGGGTGGGCTACACCTGGAGCAAGACCATGCGCGAGTTCCCCGAACTGAACAACGGCACGGAATTCCCCAGCCGCTGGGACCGCCGGCACGACCTGAGCGTGGTGGCCAGCTACGAATTCAACAAGCGCTGGACCTTCGGCGCCACCTTCACCTACCAGACCGGACAGGCCGTTACGCTGCCCGTGAACCGGTATTGGATCGAAGGCCGGCTCGTGAGCGAATACACCGAGCGCAACGGCTACCGCATGGCGCCCTACCACCGGCTGGACGTGGCCGCCACGTTGCTGAACAAGGAGACCAAAAAGGTGAAGGACCCCATCACCGGCGAGGTGAAGGAGGTGCCGCGCAAATACCGCAGCAGTTGGACCTTCGGCGTCTACAACGCCTACAACCGCGCGAATCCCTACTTCATCTACTTCGCCCAGGACGGTGAACTCTCCACCGGCAACTTCCAGATCGTGGCCAAGCAGGTCTCGCTCTTCTCGATCCTTCCGTCCGTAACCTGGAATTTCAAGTTCTGATGCGCACGCACAACTGCATCCTGCCGGTCCTGGCCGCGCTCGTGTTCGTCTCCTGCGAGAAAGAGGTGGTGGTCGACCTGCCCGAAACCGACCCCAAGCTCGTGGTGGAAGGGACCATCGAGAACGGCCAGCCCCCCATCGTGATCCTCACGAAGACCCAGAGCTATTTCGCACCGACGGACATCAATTCCATCTCGAGCATCTTCGTGAAGGACGCCACGGTGACGGTGAGCGACGGAACGACCACAGTGACGCTGCTTGAGATCAGCTCGGAAGGGCTCACCGAAGAACAGATCCAGCAAGCCGCGGAAGCCACGGGCATCGACCCCGCGCTCCTGTCCAACTCGGACATTTGTGTCTACTCCCTTCTCAACGAGTCCTTCTTGGGCGAGATCGGCAAGACGTATTCTCTCAACATCCAGGGAGCGGGAATGACGTGTTCAGCCATTACGGAGATCCCGAACATCGTTCCCTGGGACTCCACCTGGTGGCGCTTGGCGGAACAGGATGCCGACGATGACAGCAGCGGCTACATCTGGGGAAGGCTCACCGACCCGGATACCATGGGCAACGGCTATCGGCACTACGCCCGCCGCTTCTACTCGACCGATCCGGACTTCGTGGAGGACAGCCGATTCATCTCCCCGCTCGGCACCACCTTCAACGACAAGTACCTGAACGGTCTCACCGTGGACCTCTTCGCCGTGCGCGGCCGCAACCCCTACACGGACAATGAGGACGATGAGACCGCCGGCTACTTCCTGCGCGGGGATTCAGTGGTCATGAAGCTGGTGAGCATGGGCCTCGATGAGGTCGACTTCTATATGACCTATGACAACAACGTGGCCGGCCAGGGCGACATGTTCAGCACGCCGGCCAACGCGCGCTCCAACATCAACGGAGGGCTCGGCATCTGGGCCGGTTGGGCCGTGTACTACGATACGCTCGTGTGCCAATAGGCTTCCACGGCGGGTAACAAGGGTCACCTGTCCGGGTGGAAGGGCGACCTATTTTCGCGCCCCTTTCTGAAATGAGCGACTCCCCCGAACACGTCAAGTGCCTGATCATCGGATCGGGCCCCGCAGGTTATTCCGCCGCCATCTATGCCGCACGCGCCGACCTGAAGCCGGTGCTCTATGAGGGCCCTCTGCCCGGTGGCCAACTGACCCAGACCACGGAAGTCGATAACTACCCCGGCTACCCCACCGGCCGCAGCGGTCCCGAAATGATGGAGGACCTGAAGGCCCAG
>JAGODO010000094.1 GCA_017998165.1 Flavobacteriales bacterium
CCGGAAGCATGCACCTCGGTCCCGACGGGCGAAGTGAAGTCCAGTCCCTCGTGCATCTTCACGATCTTCAGGATCGGGTGCAGGCGCTCACCGAAACCGGAGCTCACCTCCGTCTGCCCGTTGGGTATCGGCTGTATGCTGGGGACACTCGCCAGGAGTTCCTGTTTGCGTATGGCCAGGCCCGCCACCTCATCCAGGGAAACGCTCTGTATGTAGAGTTGCTTGGCCACCCGGTCCAGCCGTTTCCGCGTAGCGATCACCAGATCGGCGCTCGCATAGCCCTCCAGGTCCTTGTACCTGTTCACACCGCCGATGCCCGCCTGACGCACCGTGCTCGGTATGGGATCAGCCTCGAAGATCACCCGGTACACGTTGTCGTCTCGGCGCTGCACATCATACAGCACGTTCTCGATCTCCGAGAGCCGCTTGTTCACCAGTTCGTACTGCACGGCGAGTTGCTGGTTCTCGCGCTTGAGGGAGGCTTCCTTGGGCGAATCCACGAATTGGAAGGCGAGGAATATGCCGATGATGCCCACAAGCAGACCCGGGATCAACGCGATCAGCGTACGCTTCGTCTTCTGCCAGCCGCTGACACGGATGCGCTCGAAGTTCAGCGTTTCGGAGTTGAAGCGGTACTTGAGTTCGGCCATGACCAAGCTGCTCGGCTGGGCGGGCGAAAGTACCCGTCACGCACAGATACCGGATGCGCCATGCCGAGCTGAGTTTATTGCGGGGATGAAAACGACTTCACCGGGACCGGTCCTGCGAAGGAACGGGCGCCTTTCCGGGATCGCTATCAGGGCGAAACCACCACGAACCTGGCCTCACCCGAACGGTCATCGCCACTCCAACGCAGGCTGTACACACCGCCGGCCCAACCATTGACATCGATGGTCCATCGTGCCGTATGGTCCGCTCGGCCACGCAACACCGTCTTGCCGATCGCATCCGTGATGCTCCAACCCATGTGCGCGATCCCGGTGCTCGATACGGAAAGGAGATCCGATGCAGGCACCGGATACACCGTGATCCCCGGGGTGTTCAAGGTCTCGGTAACACCCACCGGACCGAGCATCACCTTGGCCACCGGTACGGTCACATGATCGCAAAGAGTGAAATCCGCTTTCCAGCTATAGATGCCGGTATCCGAGGCGGTCAGGAACGGGATGACATATGTGGTCCCTGTATCCTGGACGACGGACCCGTGCAGTCGCCATTCGACCTCATCGAACCACGTGTAAGAAGGGAGTATCGTGAGCTCGACCAGAGCGCCCTCTTCGGCGGTGATCACTTGGAAATCGGGCTCGAAGTAGATCACTTCGGCCAGATCCATGCTCACCTGTGAGGATAGCGCTGAGATCGTGGTGCCACAGACGCCTTCCCCCTGAACTTCCACATAGGCCATTCCACCCGACCAGTTCCCCTCCCAGGTCAATGTCGCTTGGTTCCCGTTGCCGATCAGCAGCCCCGCTTCCGGTGGGTCCAGGCTCCAGATGTAGTTGTCGAAGTCCTCATGCGGCGGGACCGAGAATGCGATGGGTTGGCCCTCGATGCCGCAGTCACCAAGAGCGTAGTCCGTTTCTATCGGGGGTACATGCGTCTCGCCCTGGACCGGTACTTCCATCACTTCAGACCACGGACCCGGACAACCGTTCCCATCGCGACCCCGCACCATGAACCGCACGAACGGCTCACCGAACGGGTACAGGTCGTGGCTCACATACAAAGTATCGTCATGCTGCGTGAAAATGTCATCGTAGGAACCGGACTCCTGGTCGAAGATCCCCCAGTCGAATGTGACGGCGTTCACGGGTGTGGTGACGGCCACGATCACCGAGTCCTGGTTCGCACAGAAATACTCCATAACGTGGATAGCCGGCACCTGGTCGATGGTCGGCTCCGCGACCACGACCGTTCTTACCAGGGTATCCAACGTGCCTGCGAGATCGGCGACGAGCGTGATCGTGTGCTCACCCAAGGTCCCCAGTTCCACGGGCGGCGGTTGGTCGAGCGCTGACCAGAACTGATCGTCCACGTACCAGCCGACCGTCGTCCATCCGTACGAGCAGTTCCAGACATGCACCGTGCCCCCGCCGCAGAGGATATGGTGGTCCATGGTGAAATCCAGCATCGGGTCCGCATACGTGTCGAGTCGATCTATCCGGATCTGGAGCGATGGGTTCGGTGTCGTGGAAAGAATGAAAGCGACACCTGCGACCGTGGAACCCATTCGCGCGTTCGCACCTGTTTGACCTGGAATGGAAAATTCCATCTGCTGCCAGCAGTGTCCTCCATTGCCGGTTTTCCAGTGTACGTCCTCCTGGCCTGAATAAACCCCGAACCCCAGGTCAGCATCGACCAGCGCGCACCCGGTGAAGGCCTCGGGCGTGGTATTGAGGCGCTCCCACGTGGCGCCCGCGTCCTCGGACCTCAGTTCCCCATTGACCAGCACAACCGAGTCCGACCAAGTGGTCAAACGTCCGTATCCGACGGTATTGTCCACGTAAACGGTGTCCCAAGTGGCGCCCGCGTCCACACTCCGGATGGCGAAGTAGAGGCCCGTTACCAGGACGGTATCCCCGCCCAACCGGCAGAGATCCCACGGATCGCCGTCCCATACCCTGGGCCAGGAAAGCCCTCCATCAACGGTCCGGTGAACCCCGCCTGTACTCAACCCGACACCGAAGAACTCATCGAGGAAGAGGATCCTGTCCAGCCAGCTCGCGTTCGTGGGGAGAGCCGTGTGGGTATTCCACCCGTCCAAGGTCTTGTGGACTTCGGTCCCGGCAAGACAGTACCCCACTACTGGGTTTACCATGGACAAGTCCCGGATCGGATCCACGGGGGTCCATGCGACCTGGGTCCAAGTCGACCCGCCATCCGCGGTCCGGAGAAGGTCCGAGCCCTCCACATATGCCAACCCGTGCATCGCATCCGTGAAGGCGATGTCGCGATCACCTTGCCAACCGCCTGGCCATGGTTGTTCGTACATGAGCGTCCAATCATCTTCCGGCATCTGCGGGGCAACATCCACGAAAACCGTATCGGTGACCGCGCACAGGCCCACACTCCTCTGTAACACGAAGTAGGTCGGGGCCTCGATCGTGGCCGTGGGTGATGGACTCGTTGGGTTGCTCAGGAATTCCGCCGGCGACCAAAGGAGGTTCGTGACATTGTCGGCGTTCAGGGTCACGCTCTGTCCAAAACACTGGACACGGTCGGTGCCCGCGCTCACGGGTGCGAGTTGTGGCTGTACGGTGGTGCTCAAACCACTCCAGATGGTATCCGTGACCGTACCGTTGCTGAGCACCAGGTCCACGTCGTGGTCGCCGCTGGTGGTTACGATGAAGGAAACGTTCGGACCGCTCCCTTGGATCTCACCGTCCACATACCAGTCCGCGCTCCATACCGGATCGAGCCAATAGGCCCCTGCGGAACAGAAATTGTGGCCGCAAGCGGCGGAATCCATGGAGGTGTTGATCACAGCGAACGGCGAGGCGGGCGTCATCAGGTCATCCAACTTGTACACGTCGTCCTCGTCATTCGCGAACACCTCTTGGCCATTTGTGAAGTGCATGCCGAGCACCGCGCTTTCGATCCCGGTCATGCGCTCCCAGGCCTGGCCGCCATTGAAGCTCCGGAAAAAGCCATCGCCGAAGTCATGGATGAAAAGGACATCCTCGCCATGGCACCAAAGGCCGCCGGGGTTCGTGAACGGCACGGGTGTCAATGTCCATGAGCCGCCATGGTCGTCAGTTCTCCACAGGCCCTCATCGTTCGCTGCGAAGGCCGTTCCACCGGGAAGGATGCACAAGCCCCCGCACCCTTCCGAAAGCACGGGATCCCATGTCGCACCGGCGTTGTCCGTCATGAAAACATGCTCTTCTGATAGAACAAGCCCCTGGTCCTCGTCCCAGAAATGCACGGCCTTCAGATCGAAAGCGCCGGGAGAGGGCATGAGCAACCAGGTCTGGCCCGCATCCAGCGTCCGATAGATGCGCCCCTGCGTGCCCACGGCGTACCCGTTCACGTCATCGGGCATGCTGATCGAAGTCAGGTAGCAGAGTTCCGTACCGCCCGGGTTGAGCGATTGCACGATGTTCCAGGTGGAACCTCCGTCCGGTGAACGGAGTATCCCGAGGATGTTCTCCGGATAGAAGAAACCCGCGGCGAGCCCGATGCCGTTCCCGAAAAAGCACACGTCGAACCACATCCCCTGGATGTCCACACTGTCCGCTGTATGCGGTCGGGCCCAATCCCATGATGTTCCCGCGTCGACGGAGCTCACAAGGTTCGTACCCGCACAGATCAACGAACCCTCTACTCCCATCGAGGTGACACGACTGGTCAGCCCGTACGGATAACCGGTCCCCGTGGCCTCCCACTGCGCATCACACCTGGGGCTGCTACCCAGGAACGCCAACGTAACGATCAAAAGCGGTCTTGCCTTCCGTGTCATCCGGTCCGTTCAGGTGGTAGCTCAAAACTAAGCCTTTGCCCATGGGCCGCTTGGGTCCGCCTCGAAGATCACGCGGTACACGTTGTCATCGCGGCGCTGCACGTCATACAGCACGTTCTCGATCTCCGAGAGCCGCTTGTTCACCAGTTCGTACTGCACGGCGAGTTGCTGGTTCTCGCGCTTGAAAGAGGCTTCCTTGGGGGAGTCGACGAACTGGAAGGCCAGGAAAATGCCGACAATGCCCACGAGCAGTCCCGGGATGAGCGTGACCAGCGTGCGCTTCGTCTTCTGCCAGCCACTCACGCGGATACGCTCGAAGTTCAGCGTATCGGAATTGAAGCGGTACTTGAGTTCGGCCATGACCAAAGATCGTTCGAGGATCCCTTTCAGGATCAGTGGTGCTGCACCACGAACGATGCGGATCCGGCACGATGAGCATCACGCCATTGAATGACATAGGCACCATTCGGCCACGTGCTCACATCCACTTGTTCCGGGATGGAACGCTGCACCCGTCCTTGCCAGATGCGACGCCCTAGCGCGTCCTGAATCTCCAGAACACAAGCTTCCGTTCTGACGAGCGTTACGACGAGTTGTTCAATGGCGGGGACTGGGGCGAGCAGCAGTATTTGCCCACTGCCCGATGGCTCCGTCAGGCCGACAGCATCCATTGAGACATAAGCGACTGGAACGCGCATATCACCGCAGAACGAGAACCCTGCTCCCCATTCATAAAGACCTGTGTCCGCTGCGGTCATTGCAGCGATGTGGTAGTCACCAGGTCCTTCTTGGACCCCCACCCCGTTCCGATACCACTCCGCATTTCCGAATTGACTCACATTCGGGGTGGCTATCAGTGTCAGCGCCTGACCCGGGTATGTGACAAGGCTATCGAACGCCTGTGTGAGATACACAACGTCTGAAACTGGCAGTGTCCAACTGCTGGTATCATCACGACAGAGGAAATGCCCGACAACGGTAATGGTCACCTCATCCGCGTCCCAACCTCCATTCCAGGTCCATGAGGCTCCATAGGCCTCCTGTTCGAGCGTGACCGCTTCGGCAGGAATGATGCTCCATTCATATGTGGGGGCTGGTGGGTCATTGAAAATGACGATCGAATCCCTCACTCCTTGCCGAACACAAGGCAGCCCGGGAGTATAAAGCCCCAGCAGATTCGTGGCGTACTCGGGGATGACATCCGCCTCGCTCGACCAGGGACCAGCACAACCACCCGCATCAACACCCCGAACCCTGAAGGAGATGTACTGTTCTGCATAATAGAGGATGGGCCAGGTCACGTTCAAGGTGTCATCGGAATGCCCGAATACGGTGGTCCATTCCAGGGTGCTGTTCTGATAGATCTGCCATTCCAGGTTGTTGGCGTTAGCGGGTGGATCGGCAACGACAAGAACTGAGTCCCATTGGGCGCAGAATGCAGGTCCAAGGGGCAGTATGTCCGGTGCATCCGCGACCAAGGGGTCCGTAAGGGTGATCATCCGGGTGAGCGAATCGGTCTGAAAGCCGTAGTGACCAACCAGTTTGATCTCATGGACACCGGTACCCGAGATCGAGGCCGGCGGTGGCGTGTCCGCGGTTGACCACAATGCGCCATCCAGGTACCAATCGAAGCCGGTGTACAGAACGCTGGCATTGAAAACATCCACACTGTCCGAAGCGCAGAGATGGGATAAGCTCGTAGTGAAATCAAGGACGGGCAGTGCGTTCGCCACCAACCGGTCGAGCCTCAACCCGTCATCGATATCGTAGTCGAGACTCATGATATGTGCCGTTCGGGCCGGTGTGGAAGCCATTACACAGGGCCAGCCTTCAGTAGGAGCCATGGTTTGCCAGCAGCGCCCGCTGTTCACGGACCTGAGCAGTTCACCGTTGGTCGTCCTCAAGGCGTACGCCGTATCCGGGTTGAGAAACATCATGGCGTAGAGGTTCTCGCCGTTCAACGGTTCCCATGTACTTCCGCCGTCCTCTGAGAGATACCGACCGCCCATGCACAATACGTCCGAGCCCGAACGGACGAGGTATCGCTCGCTAGCGGGTATCGCCCAGCCGAAACCCAGCACGCTTGTCCATTGCTGCCCGCCGTCGGTACTGCGCAGGACGCCATTTGAAACAACGGCGAACAGCGTGTCGGAAGAGGTGCGTACCAGATCATTGACACGGATCGAACCAGACCCTGTCCAAGTCGTCTGCCACGTGACGCCACCATCACTGGTCAATGCCAGGAACCAGTCCTCGAAGACGTCCTTGAAAGCACCAACACCCACACTGTCGCTCTCAAAGGTCACGCGGACCATGTCCGCCCCTGACTCCGGAGGAACGAAGTTCACCTGATCGAAGGTGTTCCAACCGTCGGCGGTCCGGTAGAAGCAGTATCCGCCCAAGGCACAATAACCCGTGGTGGGACTTCTCATGGTCAGGTCCAGGATCCTGTATTCGGACAAGAAGTTCGTTGCCTGCCAGGAATCACCACTATTCAGCGTCCGGTAGATCCTCTTACCACCCATGGACAAAAAGCCACGAAAG
Organism: Flavobacteriales bacterium; assembly: GCA_017998165.1. Classification (GTDB taxonomy): domain Bacteria; phylum Bacteroidota; class Bacteroidia; order Flavobacteriales_F; family PHOS-HE28; genus PHOS-HE28. The sequence goes on from JAGODO010000094.1 coordinate 7,004, forward strand.
GCATCGAAGAAGATCAGTCGCATCCCGTCCTGGTCCTGATCGGCGAATGGTATTGCCAATGGGTACGTCGTGATCCAAGGGTCCTCCGGCATTTGTGGGACGACATTTACCGTGACCGAATCTTGTGCGGTGCATAAACCTACCGTTGTTTCCACTGTAAATACAGTGGTAGTGGGCACAACGGCGACGGGCGTAGCGGATGTTGGGTCATCGAGCCATTGCGAGGGCGACCAGAGATACTCCCCGCCTCCTGTGGCATGCAAGACCGCTCCGCCCTCGTAGCACTGATCGACATCGGCTCCGGCATCCAACAAAGGGGCTTCTTGAACAGCGACCATGATGTTCTCGGTCACGGTTCCCACATTCGTTCCATTGCTCGCCATTAAAGCGATCTGGACAGGGTTGGCGTCATTATTGAACCAAACGCTCACATCCGTCCCGGTGCCGATCGGCGTGCCGTCAGCCGTCCACTCAAGTTCCCAAGAGGGATCAGACCAGGAAGCTGTGAGGCTGATGCTCGTCGAATCGCAAACCTGCATCGTGGTGAGCGCGAATGTGACATAGGGGAAACCCGGTCCCGAGGCGTCGGCATTGCGGTAAACGTCCGTGGGCGTCACCGCGAAGGCACTTCCATCACCGGGGAAGTACAGGTCTATGACAGCGTCATCGATGCCCGCTTCCTTCTCCCAGCTCAGCCCATTGTTGAAGGAATGATAGATGCCGTTCCCGGTCCCCAGGTACAGCGTGTCCTCCGCGAGCGCCTGGATCCTGTTGGCATATTGGAACGGGATCGGAACATAGTTCCAATCCACACCTTGGTCGTTGCTCCAACCCAATTGTTCAGCGCCCACGGCATACACGATCCCGTTCGGTAGCACGGAGATGCCAAAGACGTCTCCAGCCCAGCAACTGCTCCACGTCTGACCACCATCTTCCGTGCGAAAAACCGCGTCGCTTGTCCGGATCAAGCCATGGTCGGCATCCCAGAACTCCACTTCCCACAGGTCCGATGCTCCCCATGGCCCGGTCTCGATGGGCACCCAATCAAATCCCCCGTTCACGGTCTTGAACATTCCCCCATTGGTGCCAACGGAATAGCCGGTAAGCGCGTCGGGGAAATCCACCGCGACCAACCCAACGGGCTGAGGCGTGCCTGGGGCGGTGAGTCTAATGAACCAGCTCGCTCCGCCATCAAAGGTCTGCAGGATGACATACCGGCTATCCAGGGCATTGGTCCCCACCGCGATCCCCGCCTGATCATCGAAAAAATGATAGGCATACCAATCGCCGTAGATGGGCTGCGCCAATTGGTCCTGCGCAAGATCCCAGGCCCAGTTCGCCCCATCATCGGTGGAGATGAGCACATAAGAACTTCCGCAGATTACCGCCTGGTCACCGGGGCCCTGCGTAACGCTCACGAGCCCTTGCGGATATGCTGTTTCCAACAAAGTCCATTGCGCACCAAGTTCCCCGAGCATGAAAGCCGATGATCCGCAAAGGGCGGCTGAGCGTCGGCAAATGCGAACGAGTGCCAGCAGATCCATGTGTTCGAATGGACAAGGTAGGAAAGTGGGCGACTTGCGAACGACCAAGGCTGCTGAACTCTGGCAAACCACACCTTTGCACCCCTCTTTCGAACATGATGACCTCCCGCGAGATCCGCCAGAAGTTCCTCGACCACTTCGCCAAGCACGGCCACACCATCGTGCCCAGCGCGCCGATGGTCGTGAAGGATGACCCCACGCTCATGTTCACGAACGCGGGGATGAACCAGTTCAAGGACCTGTTCCTCGGGAACCGCCCGGCCCAGCACAAGCGGATCGCCGACACGCAGAAATGCCTGCGCGTCTCCGGCAAGCACAACGATCTGGAAGAGGTGGGCATCGACACGTACCACCATACGATGTTCGAGATGCTCGGCAACTGGAGCTTCGGCGACTACTTCAAGAAGGACGCGATCAACTGGGCGTGGGAACTGCTCACCGACGTGTACGGGATCGACAAGAACAATATCTACGTCACGTACTTCGGGGGTGATGACAAGGACAAGCTGCCCGCGGACAACGAGACGCGCGACCTGTGGAAGCAGTTCATGCCGGAGGAGCGCATCCTGCCGTTCAGCCGCAAGGACAACTTCTGGGAGATGGGCGATACGGGCCCCTGCGGACCTTGCACCGAGATCCATGTGGACGTGCGTACCGCGGAAGAGAAGGCCCAGAAGAGCGGCCGTGAGCTGGTGAACAACGACCACCCGCAGGTGATCGAGATCTGGAACAACGTGTTCATGCAGTTCGAGCGCAAGGCCGATGGTTCACTCGTTGAACTTCCCGCGCAGCACGTTGATACCGGCATGGGCTTCGAGCGCCTCTGCATGGTGCTGCAGGGCAAGCGCAGCAACTACGATACGGACGTGTTCCAGCCGCTGATCCAGGCGATCGCGAAGCGCTGCGGAAAGAAGTACGGTGCAGAAGAGAAAGCGGACATCGCCATGCGTGTGATCGCCGACCACCTGCGCGCGATCTCGTTCGCCATCGCCGATGGGCAACTGCCGAGCAACACGGGCGCGGGGTATGTGATCCGCCGCATCCTGCGCCGCGCGGTGCGTTACGGGTACAGCTTCCTCGGACTGAACGAAGCGTTCATCCACGCGTTGGTGAAGGACCTCTCGGACCAGATGGGGGATCAGTTCCCTGAACTGCGCAAGCAAGCAGCGTTGGTGGAGAATGTGATCCACGAAGAAGAGAAGGCGTTCCTACGGACGCTGGAACACGGCACCAAGCGCTTGGAACAAGCCTTGAGCGAAAGCAAAGGGACGATCCCCGGAGATCGCGCCTTCGAGCTCTTCGATACGTACGGTTTCCCGATCGACCTCACGCAATTGATGGCGCGCGAGCAAGGCCGCGATGTGGACATGAAAGGCTTCGAGGCCGAACTGAAAAAGCAGAAAGACCGCAGCCGCGCCGCCACGGCCGTCACCACGGGCGATTGGACCGAACTCGCGAAGGGCGAGACCACGTTCGTCGGCTATGACGAACTGCGCTGCGACGCGCGCATCCTGCGCTACCGGAAAGTCAGCGGCAAGGGCGGGGACCAGTTCCAGGTGGTGCTGGACCGCACACCTTTCTATGCGGAAGGCGGCGGACAGGTGGGCGACCAAGGATGGTTGATCGGTGGTGGAGATAAGATCGCGGTGACGGACACGAAGCGCGAGAACCAGCTGATCGTCCACTTCTGCAAGTCATTGCCGAAGGATCCTTCAGCACCGATCACGGCCGAGATCGATGTGGATCGACGCAAGCTCACGCAACGCAATCACACGGGCACGCACTTGCTGCACCACGCCTTGCGCAAGGTGCTGGGCACGCACGTCGAACAGAAAGGTTCATTGGTAGCACCTGACCGGCTGCGGTTCGACATCAGCCACTTCGCCAAGGTGACCAGCGAAGAACTCGCGACGATCGAAAATGAGGTGCGGGCGATGATCAGCGCTGACCTCGCGTTCGAGGACATGCGCCGCGTACCGATCGCAGAAGCGAAGTCCATGGGAGCCATGGCGTTGTTCGGCGAGAAGTACGGCGATGAGGTGCGTGTGGTGAAATTCGGCCCGAGCGTGGAACTGTGCGGTGGCACGCACGTCCCGCGCACGGGTGACATCGGCCTGTTCCGCATCGTGAGCGAAGGCGCGCTGGCGGCCGGCATCCGCCGGATAGAGGCGATCACCAGCGTGGAAGCCGAGCGCTACATCAACGAACGCTTGGAGAAGCTGGAAGAAGTGAACGCGCTCCTGAAGCACCCCACCGACCTGGTGCAAACGGTGAAGCAATTGATGGAGCAGAACGCCGCGCTCGCGAAAGAGGTCGAGAAGGCCGGCAAGGAGCGCGTGACCGCCCTCATCGGTTCATTACCGGCTACAGCGAAAACAGTGGGCAACGCGCGTCTCATCGCCCGGGAGGTGGAGCTGGATGCCGGGGGCATGAAAGACCTGGCTTTCCGCATGCGCGAAGACCACAAGGACCTTCTGCTCGTGCTGGGGGCCCGCCATGAGGGGAAAGCATTGCTGGCCGTAATGGTCGGGGATGACCTCCAGAGATCACGCGGCCTCAAGGCCACGGACATCATCAAGCAACTGGCCTCGGAGATCCAAGGCGGAGGAGGAGGACAAGCGTTCTATGCCACGGCCGGCGGCAAGGACCCTTCTGGACTGGAGCGGGCCTTGCGAAAGGCGGAGAGCCTGTTAGGCTAAGCTCGGCCGTGGCGAATTAGGGTGGGTACCCACCTTCTTGCCATACACGGGCCCTACATAGTGCGTGTCGTAGCTCATGCCCAAGTTCAATATGTACAGCCCATTGAGCAAGATCACCAGCACATAGTCGATGATGGTCCGCTTCCCGAAGCTCTGGGCGGTCTCGATCCAGATCTTGGGCAGGAGATAGAGCTGGCCGTAGACGGGGACCAAGAAGAGCAGCAGATGGCTGGCGGGCCGACCGACGATCTTCAGGTAGTTGATCTGTCCCAGAATAGGGATCACGCAGGTCCATCCGGGCTGCCCGGCCTTATCGAAAAGCCGCCATTGGGCCACCACGCCCACCAGGACGAAGAAGCCGAGGATATACCACATCGCCTCACCGAAGCGACTGTAGAAGTAGTCGTAGATGCCTGTCAAAAGTTCCATGTGCCGAGGGGTTTAGGTCCGGGCGTGACGAATCCTTGCCGATTCATGATGAGAGACGGCGCAAGGTGACGCCGGTTGCCTGAAAGGAACGTGGTCCCTGGCAGCTCATTATCCACGACACGATGAACAGCCATTCCCGCCAGTGCAACGCCCGAAAGGTACCCTCGGAAGGTCTTCCAGAAAGGGGTGAAAAAACCCGCTTGCCGGATCGGGTCAACCGACTACATTCGCAGCCCATTTCGCAGGACCTATGTACGCCATCGTCGATATCGCCGGCCAGCAGTTCAAAGTAAAGGCCGGTCAGAAGCTGAAAGTCCACCGCTTGGAAGCCGAGGAAGGCAAGCATGTGGAACTCGGCAACGTGCTTCTCGTTAGCAACGGGAACAGTGTGAGCGTGGGCACCCCCACGGTGGACGGTGCGCGCATCGCCGCCAAGGTTCTCAGCCACGGCAAGGGCGACAAAGTGCTCGTCTTCAAGAAGAAGCGCCGCAAGGGCTACAAGAAGATGAACGGCCACCGCCAGTACCTCACCGAGCTCTGGATCGAGAGCATCCTGGGCAAGGGCGAGAAGTTCGACGCGAGCAAGAGCACGGCACCGAAGCCGAAAGCCGTTGTGGCCGAGCGCCCCAAGGCCGCCAAGGCTCCGAAGGTGGCCGCTGAGGTGACCGAGAAAAAGGCTCCCGCCAAGAAGGCCCCGGCGAAGAAGGCCGCCCCCAAGAAAGCAGCCCCCAAGAAGTAGGTCTCGGCTCCGCTCGACCTGACAATGCAATAAAGCGCGCACGGCGCGCCATCAGCTAAGAAGCCCCAGAAGCCATGGCACACAAGAAAGGTGAAGGAAGTACCCAGAACGGCCGCGAATCCCACTCGAAGCGACTCGGTGTGAAGATCTTCGGCGGCAGCCAGGCCGTGGCCGGCAACATCATCGTTCGTCAGCGCGGCACCCGGCACCACCCGGGCCGTAACGTGGGCATCGGCGTGGACCACACGCTGTACGCCCTGGTCGATGGCGTGGTGGAGTTCCGCCGCAAGCGCAACGATAAGAGCTACGTGAGCGTGGTTCCTGCGGAAGCCGCGAAGAACTGAGC
>JAGODO010000365.1 GCA_017998165.1 Flavobacteriales bacterium
ACCCGGACCTGGGCGATCAGCCGCTGTTCCTGCGGGACATCCTGTTGCTCAACGGGATCGACATCAACGCGCCGAACGATCGGATGGGCACGGCCTACGCCATTTCCCCGAACGGGCAGTACGTGGCCGGCTGGGATGATCAAGCGCCGTTCGGCGCGAATGGTTGGGTGGTGTACTTCGACGATCTGTTGTTCAGCACGCCCACCGGCATCCGTACGGACGCGAACGGAGAACCGATGATCGCTGTCTTCCCGAACCCCGCCCACGAGTTCCTGAAGATCACCTCCGCTGAAGCGATCGACATGGTTGCGCTGTACAACGCCCAAGGACAAATGGTGGCGCAACACGCGATCCGTAGCCGGGCCGGTGTGATCGACATCGCAGCGCTGAGCAGTGGTGTGTACACGGTGCGCACCACGGGCCGTGATGGCAGCCATGCGTTGAGCGTGGTGAAGCAGTAGCGCGCGGGGGTCTATCCTCCCTCCTGGTCGATGCTGGAGGATGTGCCAACACGAAGGTCACAGGACCCTGAGTCATCCATCAATCTCAGGGTCCGGCCCTTCGGGCCTGAGGCGGAGCGCCTGAACGAGAAACAAAAGCCCCATGCATCCGGTCGTTCTTCTCCCCTTCACCGCATTGTTGTTGCTCGATCGACCTGACGAGCAGAAGGATCGGCGATCGCCCTGCCCCTGCGAGGCGACCGTGGTTGTGGTATCGGACACCGCCTTGGCGCACCACCCGGACTTCGAAGGGATAGCGGACAGCAGCGCTACCTACCGGCTTGGCTTCTTGAACGCCACGGGCATCGGCAAAAGCGACGCTCGGCGACTGATGAAGAAGATGGGGTTGGCGACCGGTCAGTCCGTGAAATGCGATCAGGCCTTCCTCCGATCGCTCTGCCAACACTCCCCGAAGGCTATCTGCTTGGAAACGGTGGAGATCGAAGCCGTCGGGCCCTTGCACTTCCTTCCGGATGGTTCGCTGAACATCACGTTGCGCTATCGTTCGCGCTGATCAGCGCGTGCCGGGGGAGCGGCTGCGGGCGAAGGGAAACTGAAGATCATCCGATCGGGTGATATCCGGGCGGCGCGGAACCGGTAGCTTGGACAGCCAGGCTGTTCCGGAACGTCTTGGGAACAGCGCATGCATGCCCAAGGGCCGCGACATCATCCTCACCAACGTGGGGAGCACCACGCCTAACAGCGTGAAGCAGGAGCAACTGCCATGAACAGAACGACCGCCCCGGCATAACGGGTAAGGGCCGGTGCGGTGCATGCGCGGCGCCAAGCCCCGGCCCCGGATGAAACTCCGGGGTCAACCGGGATCTGGGCGCCGTTCGTGCGTTCTGGTTGGCCGATACCAACCGATGTGGCTCAGCGCACAAATCGCCACGAAGCCGAGCGACCAGAAGTCTCATGGACCACGGTATAGGCACCAGCAGCAAGCTCGCCCACAGGTAACCGCATGAGGCCAGACCGCACGGGCTGCTCGCATACGACGAGCCCGCGGGCATCCAGAACGGACAAACGGCTGCCCGCATCAGCGGCTTCGATCCGGACCACCACCTCGTTCTGCGCCGCATCGTACCGCGCATCCAAGGTGGCGAACGGTGACCGTTCAGGCACGGCATCCACCACGGAACGCGGCGTGAAGCGGTACAGCGTGTTCGGTGCCGGCAGGTTGTGCAGCGCGTCGAAATCGTAGTTGGGAACGGAGTCCAGGGTGGGGGAGTTCGCATCCTGTTCCACCCACAATTTGCCATAGCACCCGCTGAAGGTCTGGGGCGAGTGGAAGACCCCGCAGTTCGGCCCGGAGGCATCCGTGTAGTCCATGGCACTGCCGGAGTTCGGGCCCATGTGTACCTCCACCACGCCGGTGGCCTGGAAAAGGCGGATCTGGTAATTCAGGTAGCTGTCCTCCGGGCCGTTGGCCAAGCGGATGTTGTGCCACTGCACGGTGAGCAGGCGCTCTCCGGGTCCGCCGGTGATGGCGTAGCTCACGTTGCTCGTGGTATCAATGGCCAGGATGTTGGTGAAGAAACCGTCCAGGATCACCAATGCGGACGCGTTCTCGATGCGGAGGAACCCATGGCCGCCGATAGTGATGGGGTAGGAGGCTGTGCCTGTCCACGGCAGCCCGTACAGGACAAAGGTCTCGCCGTTCAGTTCAGGCAGCGGGTCGTCGCCATCGCTGTTGAAGTCGCAGAACACGGCTTCGGGGAGTTCCGTGTAGGGTAGTTGCGTGTGCTCGAAGGAGTAGGCGTTCTGCGCGTGCGCGATCGTGGTGGCGCACAGCCAGAGCAGGGTAAGCAGGTGTTTCATGTGCAGTGGTTTCGCCTTCGGACGGAGGATGTCCCAAGGCGCGGTGCCCGCACGGGCCGATCAGCCGGGCCGATCATCGGCTGTTCGCTACGGCTCCAAGACAACGGATCAGCCCTGCCGGAACGTTCGCGCGGGGATGGGTGGCGCCGTCCGGAACTCGGCCCACCGCATCGGATAGCAGGTCATCGCTGGCCCACCCCTGGATCCCTTCCAAATGATCCGCCCTTGAACGGTGAGCGAGATACGCGAAGCGGGGTAAGAGGACGCCACTTCCGGGCCGAGGACCACGGGTGCAGAATCATTGAAACTCTCTATTGCGGTACCCCGGGAGTCGGATAGTTTCGGCCGTGTCATTCCGATGACAATATCAACCCATCCAACCACATGAGAAGACGAACACTTCCACTCCTGATCCCACTGCTGGCAGGACCCGCCTGCCTGGCACAAAGCACCTCTCCGGAGGTGTTCACCACCGATGGTGGTTTTGGCACGACCCCGCAGGCCCAGTTGAGCTGGACCATCGGCGAGCCGGTGACCGAGACCGCGACCGGTGGCGGCAGTACACTGACCCAGGGGTTCCAACAGCCGGAACTGGAGATCTCAACGGCCCTGCCGGAGAGTGACCCGGCCTGGTCCGCCGCGGTGTACCCGAACCCGACCGCGTCACTGGTACGCATCGACCTGAGCGAAGCCCCGCAGGACGCCACCGTCAACGTGTTCTCCACGAACGGGGAACTGGTGATGAGCGAGCGCATGCGTGACAAGAGCCAGGTGCTGGATGTGACCCGCCTGGCAGCCGGGAACTACGTACTCGACCTGCGCGAGGAGGCCACCGGCCGACGCGCCCGATTCAACCTCAACAAGATCAACTGAACATGAAACGACTCTCCCTTTCCATTCTCTCGCTCGGGCTGGCACTGTGCCTGATGGCACAGGCTCCCGAGCGCATCAAGTATCAATCCGTTGTGCGTGATGGCAATGGTGCCATCATCGTTAGCGGACCGGTGAACTTCCGGATCAGCGTGCTGGAAGGCAGCACGAGCGGACCTTCGGCGTACACCGAGACGCATACGGCGGCCACCAATGAATTCGGCCTGGTGAACCTGGAGA
>JAGODO010000366.1 GCA_017998165.1 Flavobacteriales bacterium
TACAGCGCCGATATCACCTTCTGGCTGCCCGTCAATTTCACCGACCCCGGAACGGGGTTCAACGTGGACTTCATGCTCATGACCATCACCGGCGTGAGCGGTCTGCCGTACGGCATGGACATCACGTACAGTGAACCCTCCGGCGTCTACCACCCGCAGGAGAACCAGTACGGTTGCGCGCGCATCTGCGGCACCCCCATCAGCGCGGGCACGTACACGGTCACCATCAGCATCCTCGCCGGGGTGGAGTACAACGGCTTCCCGATCAACGCCGTGGAACAGTTCCCGCTCACGCTCGTGGTGCAGCCCGGCACCAGCAGCAATACGAGCTTCTCGTTCACACCCACCACCGGTTGTGGTTCTGCGGAGGTGCAGTTCGACGCGCTCATTGATGGACAGGGCGCACCGGTCACTTATGCGTGGGATTTCGGGAACGGCGACACGGGAACGGCCGCGAGCGCTACCCAGTCCTATAGCGCTCCCGGCACCTACAGCATCAGCCTGCAGACAAGCATCGGCGGATACGTCCTGAACGACGTTTCCGTTGGCGGCGTGAACGACAACTGGTGCGGTGACGTGGAAGAGCCCAGCCTCTTCGGGTCATGCACGGGCGATCCAGACCTCTACTTCGTGCTCACGGACGGCACCGGCAACACGTTCACGAGCGCCACGAACGATAACTCCACGTCCGCTTCGTGGGCCAGTGTCGGCCAAGTGCTCGGGAACCCTCCCTACTCCATCGCCTTTTTCGACGAGGACCTCGTGAGCCAGAACGATGACCTCGGCACCTTCAACATGCCGCAAAGCACCACCGGAGACGTTCCGTTCACCTTGGGGAATGGCACCTTCGGCAGTTTGCGGATCGACCTGGTGCCCCTACAGGTCTTCAACGACACGGACACCGTCGTGGTCTTCGCCGCCCCGCAACCGATCATCGACTACGACACGCTTGATGCCCAGATCTGCGTGAGCGATACGGGGCTGGTCGGGATCACCTGGTTCAACGACGGCGACACGGTGATGACGGGAAATACATGCATCGACGCGGACAGCTCGGGCACCTGGTGGGCCGTGGTGAACAATGCGTTCGGATGTGCCACCAGTACCGACACCGTGATCATCTGCCCGACCATCACCATCGAACAGAACGGCGAGGTACTGTACACCGCGACCGGTCTAAGCGACTACGAATGGACGTGGAACGGAGACCCGTTGGCCGGAGCGGATGGCCCGTTCATCATCGCGGAAACAGGTGGGCTCTACACTGTGAACGCGATGAACGCGTATGGTTGTGCACTATCGGCAGAATTCCAGTTGGTGATCACCGGCGATCCATATCTCGTCAACGAGCTCGCCTCGCTGGAGGTATTCCCGAACCCGAACAACGGATCCTTTTCCGTCACCACCCATGGGCAGGAAGCGCAGACCGGAACCCTGCGCGTAATGGACATGACCGGTCGAACGGTTCATGTGCAACCGGTTCGTACATCTTTCGGCCGAACGGTGGAACACATCACGCTCGGGCTTGCGCCAGGCATGTACTCCGTGCTGTTCAGCGGTAAGACCACATCCGCCATAAAGCGCATCTCGATCACACGCTGAGGCCGGAAACACGAACGGCGCCCTTACCCGTTAAGCGCCGCTCGTTGATCGGTGTGCAGGTGTGCTATGGCAACTGCTCCACGCGGATGCTGTTCGGTGTGGTGCTCCCAACGTTCACAAGTATGGGATCCCGGTCGTTGCCGCTGCCCGTGTACTTCAAATCGCCGTTGAGGTTCACGTCGCGCGTGCTGTATGCGCCCGTTATCACATTGTTCGGTGTGGTGCTGCCCACGGTGACCAGTATCGGGTCGCGGTCGTTGCGCACCCATCGGAACCACGGCCAATAGCAGACCCGCCGCCATCATGCACATGATGTGAATGTAACGGAAGACACCGATCGGCATCGCCCCACTTCGGGGTGAACGGCTGTCCGGCCCGCGTGTACCATCCACACCGCCCTGTCCGGATCTAACATCTGTTCACAGCCCGCCCGCTTGCCATCCCGCTACATTCGGGGTCTCGGCTCCGCTCGACCGGACAGAGACCAACTCTGCGCTCAAGCTGACAGCATTGAATGAAGAGCGTACAACATCACGTCAGGAACAGAAGATGCCCTCCGACTACAACCTGCTGATCGAAAAGCTGGATGCCTTCATCCGCAAGTACTACAAGGACCGCTTGATCCGCGGGGCCTTGTACAGCGTGGGGCTGCTCGTGCTCTTCTTCTTGGGCGCCTCGCTCAGCGAGTACTTCGGGCGCTTCGGCACCACGGCGCGCACGGTGCTGTTCTGGGGCTTCCTCTTCGTGGCCGCCGGTGTCCTGGCGCGTTTCATCGTTTTCCCGCTGGTGAAGCTGTTCCATCTGGGCAAGGTGATCTCGCATGACGAGGCCGCGAACATCGTGGGCCAGCACTTCGGCGAGGTGAAGGACAAACTGCTCAATACGCTCCAGCTGCGCGAACAGGCGAACAGCAACTTTGTGAACCGCGAGCTCATCGAGGCCAGCATCGCGCAGCGCAGCCGCGAACTTTCCCCTGTCCCCTTCGCCGCGGCGATCGACTTTTCGAAGAACCGCAAGTACCTGCGCTACGCCCTGCCTCCCCTGGCGGTGCTCATTATCCTGCTCTTCGCCGCGCCAAGCCTCATCACCGATCCGGCCAACCGCATCATCAAGCACGGCAAGGAGTTCGCGCCCGACGCGCCGTTCCGCTTCATCGTGCTCGATAGCAACCTCACCGTGCCCGAGCAGGAGGACTTCGAACTGCATGTGGCCATCACCGGTGAGTTCGTACCGCAACTGGTGGAGCTCGATATCGACGGTCGGCGCATCCCGCTGGTGAAACAGGACGCCGCGCATTTCACCCATCGCTTCCGCAATGTGCAGGAGGCCATCGATTTCAAGCTCACCGCCGAGGGTTTCTACAGCGATGGCTACACGCTGAACGCCGTGAGCAACCCGATGCTCACCGACCTCGCGCTCCGCTTGGAGTACCCGCCCTACCTGGGCATGGCGAACACCAGCACCAGCGGCAACGGCGATGTCACCGTTCCCGCCGGCACCCGCATCACCTGGACCGCCACCACGCGCAGCACGGACGAACTGCTGCTCGCCTTCGACGACACCACCTTCGCCCTGCAGCCACAGGGCGACAATGCCTTCATGTCGTCGCGCCGCTTCCTGCAGAGCCGCACCTACACCCTCGTGCCGCGCAAGGGCGACCGCGCCGCACAGCACCCGCTGCAGTACCGCGTGGACGTGGTGCCCGACCTCTACCCCACCATCCTCGTGGAGCAGAAGACCGACAGCACCTCCCCGAAGCGGCTCTATTTCAAAGGCGATGTCGCCGATGACCATGGCTTCGCCAAGCTGGTCTTCCACTACGG
>JAGODO010000367.1 GCA_017998165.1 Flavobacteriales bacterium
ATGTAGTCATCCGTGTGGTGGCTGAAATCGGCGGAAGGGAAATGGACTGCCACATGCACCTCATCACTCGCGCTGATCCCGCACTCATCGGTCACCCGCACGGTATAGTCCGTGCCGTACTGCGGTAGCACCGGATGCGCGGCGTTCGAGCCGCCGTCGCTCCATTCCAGGGTATAGGCTCCCGTGCCGAATACGGGGAAGGCTTGGAGCATCGCGGTGTCGTTGCGACAGACACTCGTATCGGCGGAAGCGAGGACGCGGACGGAATCGTACTGGACCGTGACGACCGCGACGTCCGAAGCTACCAGCCCGCAGTGGTCGGTCACCGTCATCGTCCACTGGTCCGTCACAGGAGGGGCCACCGATGCTCCGGGCAAAGCACCCAGACCGCCGCTCCATTGATAGTGATAAGGTTCCGTCCCGCCTTGCGCCGTGGTGTGCAAGGACACCGGGGTTTCCGGGCAAAGCACCGTGGTATCGGGCAAAGCCTGCACCTCGAGCGGCGCCGGTTGCGGAACAAAGACCGAGGTCGAAGAGGTGGCGAAGTGGACACCGCACTCATCGGTCACCGTGACTGAATAGACCGTCGTTTGATCCGGGGCGACCCATGCGCCCGTATTTCCATCAGGGATCCCGTTATTCCAATCCAGCGTGAGCTGGCCATATCCGCCCGTGGCCGTCGCGCTCACGAACACGCTGTCGTTGCAGGGGAGCGTGTCGTTGGGGGTCAACTGCACTTGGATCAGCGGGGCATCCGTGATGTAGAAATGGAGGAAGGTGCTGTCCGTTCCGCATGTGCCGGTGGTGACGGCGATCAGGTCAACGAGTTCCGGGCCTTCCACCAGGTTGTCCAATGTGGCGGAGATGGAAACCAGGATGCTGTCTTCTCCAGGCTGGAAGGTGAACTGGTCGGGGACATCGTTGAAGTCGACCCCTTCCAGAGCGACGCCCTGCACGATGAACTGGACGGACTCAGAAGTGGTGGTGGACCCAGGCCGACTGAGGACGAGCGTCGCCTGGCCGCAACCTTCGAAGATGGTGCTGTCCTGCCCGCCGAAGTCGATCTGTGAGCTCAGCTCGACCGCGTTGCTGGAAAAGCTGCCTGCCGCGAGGAATACCGCGCTGTCCCACGCCGTGTCGTTCGCGTCGCCCAGCGCGATCTTGATGTGGTAGGTCTCTCCGCAGATCACATGGGCACGGGCGGTGATCGGCACCGTGAACCCGTCGTACTGCACGTAACTCGGATCCATGCTGAACGGGGGCGTGTAGCCGTCACCGTTATCCACATAGAAGATCTGGTTCGAGAAGTCGTTCACGGTGTTGATCGTCACCGGGTCCGTGGTGCCGGGAATGAGCGCGATGTTGGCGGAGTTCCCCGAGTAAGGCCCGCTGATCCCCGGGCCACTGATAAAGAACCCGAAGACATCGTTCACGCCCTCACCGCCGGGTTGCGTTACGAACTCCAGGTACTCTTCCGAAGCGAACACGAATTCGAACCGCAACGAGTCGCCCGTCGGAATGAAGTCGAACTCCAGTATGGCCGCGTCGTTGATACCCGTGGTGCTCGGGTTGGACAACAAAGAGGCCGCCAAGAGGTCAGGGTCCCCGAAACCGAAACTGCCGCCACCCAAGGTGCTGGACCCGATATCGTTCGGGCCGAGCGCATTGAAGATGCTCCCGGTCGCGAGGATCACACCGGCCGACATCCCGATGTTGCAATTCGTGCCGTTGAAACCACCGATCTGCTCATCCACGAACGTTCCCGGTTGGGCGTTGAAGGTGATGTTCATCGCCGTCACCCCTGGACCGAGCAGGACGTTCTCCACAGCCTGCTGCGGTGTAAGACCCGCATTGAGCACGATCTGCGCCTCTCCGGCCGGGGCCACCAGCACGGCCAGAACGACAGGCCAGAGCCGGGGACCACGGACCTTGCGCATCATCGCGGCGAAAGTACCGGGAGGACCTCGGGCGTGCCGTCACACGAAGAACAGTCTGGGGATCCTGAGGCGCTTGAACGGGTGAACGAGACACCCATTCCTGTTGACCGGAACGCATTCAGCGAGAAATGGCCGTTTTCGTCCGCCTCATCTGACCCTGTGCCCGGTCTGTCGATTTCCCGAACCTCCCGGCCAAGCCTTCACGTAGTGTTGATGGCAACTTGCTCCACAGCCCATGCTTACCCCCGAAAGTGCGAATACGACCAAGGCCCGCATCCTGGTCGTAGAGGATGAGTCGATCGTCCGCTTGGACATCGAGAACACATTGAAGGAACGCGGGCACTCCGTGGTGGCATCCTGCGCCAGCGGTGAGGAAGCCGTTGAGCTGTGCGACGAGCATCGGCCTCAGGTGGTGCTGATGGATATCGCGTTATCAGGTGGTCTTTCGGGGATCGATGCGGCGAAGCAGATCCGAGAACGGACGGGCTCTGCGGTGGTTTTCCTCACGGCCAATTCCGACAAGGTGACGGTGAGCCGCGCGCGCACGGCGGTGCCTTATGGCTACGTCATCAAGCCCTTCCGTCCCGTGGACCTCCTGGTCGCCATCGAGATGGCCGTTCACAACCACGGAAAGGACTCCAATGTGCTGCGGGAGCGCGAGGATCTGCGCATGCGTTTGGCGGGCGAGGGCGAGCAATCCGCGTTGTTCATCACGGTGAAAGGGCGGCAGCAGCGTGTCCTGTGCCGCGAGATCCGCTTCATCCAGGCCTTGAAGGATTATGTCGGTATACAGGTCGGAGCGCGCCGGTTCGTCGTGTACAGTACGATGGCGGGTATCGAGCAGCGCCTGCCGCAGGACCAATTCCTGCGCGTGCATCGCTCCTACATCGTTCGAGTGGGCAGCATCAAGGCCATCGAGGACTACCAGTTGCTCCTGGAGGATGGCGAAGAGCGCATACCCATCGGCGGCCTGTACATGAGCAAAGTGCGCGAGCGCCTGCAACTGGACGGCGCGCTCACCTGATCGGCTCAGCTGAACTTCAACCGGTCGATACTGAAGCGGCCGCTGCCGGTGAGGAAGATGGCGAGGAAGGCCATCATGTAGCAGAGCGCGAGTTCCTTCACCTTGAAGGGTTGGTCCCCATTGGAGACGAAGGCGGCGACTGCCATGCCCACGATGACCGGCAACGTGCTCAGCCTGGTCCAGAGGCCCAAGGCGACGAGCGCGGCGCAAACCGTTTCAGCGAAGACTATCAGTCCCAAGGAGATGGCCGGGCCGAGTCCGATGGGATCCCCGAACTTGTCCATGACCTCGGTGAAGTTGGCGAGCTTGGGCCAGCCGTGATGCCAGATCATGGCCCCACCCGCGCTGAGTCTCAGCGTGAGCAGTCCGATATCCAGCGAGACCGGTTCGGAGTTCAATACCATGCGGCCAAATTGGGCAGGACGCCAGGGCCTTGCGGCTGCCGGGGGTAGAAACCTATCA
>JAGODO010000368.1 GCA_017998165.1 Flavobacteriales bacterium
GCCTTTCGCACCGGAACGTGACCCGGGCGCGGCCTGTTGTGCCGGGAAAGTACAAGCGATGCCCGGACCTGTGCCATGCGTACCGGGAAGGGGCGTCGTTCCTTTGCCTTGTAACACCACGCGCCATGCAGCATCTCTCCCGTCTTCTATCGCTCGCGTCGCTCACTGCGGTAACGATCAGCGCGCATGCCCAACTGGCCAACGCCGGTTTCGAGAACACATCTGTTGTCGGGGAGGACACCATCCCGGATGATTGGTCCGTCACCAGCGGCTTCGGCGGTGGTGCGATCCAGGACGGGAACACGGGCGACTGGTCGCTCGGTGTGTGGCACTGGTACTGGTACGGCCCGGGCATCGCGGCGAATGGTTCCAGCGCGTTGGATGGCTACGAAGGCACCCCGTTCACCGGTCATCCGGTAGGGATCAGTGGCTTCTACAAGCGGTACACGGACAGTCTGGTCGTGGACCAGTCATTGAACGATTCCGGTCAGGTAACGGTGCTGCTCACGCGTTGGAACGCCGGGCTTTTCCAGCGCGATACGGTGGCCATCGGAGCACGTGCGTTCGGCGAGCGGCCGGAGTGGTCGCCGTTCAGCATCGGCCTGGATTACCTCCTTTCCGGTGATCCGGATACGCTCGTCGTCCGTGTCCTGTCGGGGATCGATTGTTTCTGCGGCATGGGCACCGATGGCACGTGCTGCTACCTGTATGTTGACGACCTCTCGATCGAACTGGAGAACGGTGTCACCACGCCCTTGGGCCGGGCGCGGGATGCGCGTGTCATAGCGATCGGCGATGGTGAAGTGGAAGTGCGGGTGGACGATCCCTCGCGCTTGCCGATGACCCTGCGCTTGCACGATGGCCTCGGTCGCGCGTTGGACGTGCGGACGATCCGCTCTGATCGCGAGCGTGTGCGCGTGCCCGGTTCCGCAGGTGTGATCGCTTACGGCTTGTCCGATGCGCAAGGGCCGGTCGCGCATGGCAAGGTGATCCCTCGGTGATCAACGGCGCAACGCGTGCTGGAGCGCGGATCCCAGTGTGGTGTGACGGAAGCGTATGCCTGTTGCGGCGAGCCGCTCGCCGCTCGCCCTGGATCCTTCCAGCAGGATCACGCTGAGTTCGCCGAAGGCCAGGCGCAACGCGAAGGCCGGTACGTTCGGCAGGAAGAACGGGCGTCGTAGCACCTTCGCGACCTCACGCATGAAGTCGGTGTTGTGCGGCTGTTCATCGGCTACCACGTTGTAGGCACCATTCATGTGTTCGTCGTCCACGGCCCGGGCATAGGTGGTCACCAGGTCATCTATATGGATCCACGGCATCCACTGCTGGCCGGTCCCGAGCGCAGCCCCCAGACCGAGGCGGAATGTCGCGCTCAACCGCTTCAGCGCGCCGCCGTCGCGGGCGAGCACCATCGGCGTCCGCAACTTCACCACACGGCAGAGCGGTGCCCATTCATCGGCCGCGTCTTCCCAATCCTTGGTCAGCCGCCCGATGGCATCGGTACCGGCGGGGTCGCTTTCCTTGAAGAGGTGTCCGGTGGTCACAGCACCGTAGTAGCCGATGCCGCTCGCGCTGATGAAGGACTTGGGCCGCGCACCGGCTTCTTGCGCTTTCTTGAGCAGCAAGCGGGCCGCACCACCCCGGCTCAGGTACAATTCACGCATCCACGCCTCCGACCATCGGTTGTCCGCGATGCCCGCACCACTGAGGTGGATCACGTGGTCGACGCCATCCAGCGCCTCCGCATCGATGGTTCCGCGCGTGATGTCCCATGCGTGGCGCCGCACGCCGTTGGTTGTGCCGGCCTCGCGGCTGAGCCAGCGCACGGAATGTCCCTCGCGTTGGAGGGCAGGGGTAAGGGCGCTGCCGACGAGTCCGCTACCTCCGGTGATCAGGATGGTCGCCATGTGTTCCGTCGCCGTCGTAGTGGCGGTGCATCAAAACAACAACGCCGCGAACGGGGTGTTCGCGGCGTTGACGATCCGTTGACGATCCGCCTCAGCGGCTCTGCTCCAGCATTCGGAGATCCTCAGCGATGAAGCCCTCCTTCTTTTCATACAGCGCCGCATCATCGCGCAGGTACATCAGTTCACCGGTGTTCGCGTTGAAGATGCGCTTGAAGCACCACTTCGTCTTGTACTCACCGGTCAGCACCACGTCGCTCAGGGCAACGCCACTTTCACCGCTCTCCGCCACGGTCAGGCACTTGGCCAGATCGACAAGTTCGGCGTTGTGGGTGTAGGTCTCTTTCACCTTGTTCAGGTCGGGAATGGTCTTGTCCATATGGTTCTGGGCCAGCCACAGGCTCATGTCCTTGATCAAGCGGTTGCGGCCCGCGTAGAGCCGGTCGGCCGTGGCCTTGTCGGTGATCTTGCCCGCTTGCACCTGTTTGATGTAGTCCTGCAAGTGCTTCACATAGATGCCGATCATCGCCGTTCCGGTCTCATTGATCACCTTGGGATCGACCATGATGCTGGCCAGCTCTTGCGCTGGTGGGATGTTCGTCACCGCGTTGTTCTCGACCACGAGTTCCTCGCCTTTTTTCTGTTTCCACCCCGCGACCAGTGCGATGAAGGTGGCCGCGTGCTTCTCCTTGTCCACGCGCGTGATCTTCATCACGTAGTTCTTGGTGGGGTCGATGGGCTGGGTGGCCAGGTCGTTCGTATTGATGAAATCCACGCCGGACGTGAACTTCCAATCGGCCTTGATGGCGTTCGTCATCGCGGCATTGTAGCCGGTATTGCTGCCGTCGAGCACAACGAGCGTGGTGTTGGCCGAGGCCGTTTTCAGGGCGGCGGTGGAGAACGAGCCGTACTGGGCGGAGCCGCTGGTGGCAATGGCCAGGGCAACGGGAACAAGGAGGCGCATGCGAGGGTTCTTTTTGTTGGGCGGCCAAACATAGTGCCGGAGGCTCTCGACCTTTGCCGGGCTTATCCACACCATGGACGAGGGGCTGTCAACAACCGGACGAGAACTGCGACGCAGGCTTGATGAAGCGGCGATCCTGCGGAATACGGTCGCCCAACTGAGAAAGGACCTGGACCTGCCCGCATTGGTCGAGCCGCCTTCGGGGGACGGGGCTTTTGAAACCCTGCGGGCCGAAGTGCTCCTGGCGGTGGAAGGCTGGACGGCCAACAACGGTGCTGCGCTCTCCCGCGCGGTGAACCGCGTGGATCTCACCGAGCGACAGGTGGACGATGCGACCGGTCGTGGCGGCCTGCCCGAGCTGGCCGGGGTGATGGTGTTGCGATGCCTGCAAAAGGTCCTGCTGCGCCTGCATTTCTCGCGTGGGGCCTGAGGTTCCCGGGCCGCACGGCCGATCGTGTATTTCTCAGGTCGCCGTTCAGCACGTGACCTTACCGCCCCGCTAACTTCGCGCACACTTCAACCGCCTGCGCACAAGGCTACGGCGGTGGCAC
>JAGODO010000002.1 GCA_017998165.1 Flavobacteriales bacterium
CATTGTTGGCGATACGGTAGACCATGGGGCCCGTCCCGCATGGGATCCTTGCGCGTCCATCGACCAGTCGTTGAGTCCCGACCATTCGGCCGAGCCTGTCCATAACCGTGAAAGACGCGTCGCCCGATCCTCCGCTGACATCAATGGAACCCGTACCGGAGGACCAAACACGGTACGGCGATGCGCTCCCGGCTTCGGGCACACCCACGATGGTGACATCCAGCTCCCACGTAACGCTGTCCGTATTCCCGCAAGGGTCGGTGTACGTGTGGGTGAAGCTGTACGTGCCTGATGTGGTGAAGGTGAAGGTCGGGCTGGCTTCCGTCGAGCTCTGGCCGTTCGTGCAGGTCCAAACATGCGTGCCTTCCCCGAAGTGGTAGTAGGTGATGTCGTTCGGTCCGTCGCTGCTGTAGCCGTCGATCGTGGCGTCGGTGCCGTTGGGTACATCCAGGTTCCAGGTGGTCATGCTGTCGAGTACGACCGCGCTGGCGATGCCCTGGAGGATCGCAGCCGTGTCCGGCTGGACGCTTGAAACGAACGACGCGCCCGTACAACTCTGTTGGAAGAGTGTGCAATAGAAGACGCAGGCCGCGAGGTACGTGCCTTCCACCGAAGGATGGCTCCCGTCCGGGTTGTAGAGGTTGATGAGCGGATGCGTGTCCCGCACCTGTTTCCAAGCCACACCAACGGGTGAGACATAGGCATCGTTGGCTTCGCCGAGAGCGACGTAGTTGTCGCGCAGGCCTTGCTGCATGCCGTCGTAGGTGCACATGTAGGGGAAGTCCGGGCAGTTCAGGTCGTCGCCGTTCTGGCGGCCCCAGGTCATGTAGAACACGGGGTAGGTGCATTCGTCGTTCTCCTCGATCACCGCCACCAGTTGCAGCGCGCCGATCTCCGTGTCGGTGACCTCCGGCGGCAACGCGCCCAATTGGCTCTGCTCCTGCATCACCACGAAATCCCAAGGCTGCGACTCGATGGCGTTGATGGTCGCCGGGGTGGTGGCGTGTTGGTTCAGCGAATAGCCGCCGGGCGTCTGCGCGGCGGTGGTGACGGTATCGCCCAGCGACAGCGCCACCTGCCGGAAGGTGTTCGGCAGGTCGTTCACACCGACGTAGCTGTTGCCGATGAAGAGGACCGATGTCTGTTGCGCCTGCGTGGTCGTTGTGAGCAGCAGGAAGGGAAGGAGGTAGTGTTTTCGCACGGCGTGAAACTAGGCGGGTAATGGTCGCTGCCGTCCCGATGCGGCACGCTTCATCCCTTGGTGGCGTGATCAGTTTTGTGTGACCAGAGGAAGCCCACTGCCCGGTTATTCCACGAACCTCAAGGCAACTTCACGAAAGGCCGCTGCCACGGTCTGGTCGAAGTCGAAACGCGCGCAGTGAAGAGGCCCGCAGCCAGATCACTGACATCAATGCGGGCCAGGTCCATGGTGCGGCGGGCCATGCGCCGGACGACACGGCCTTGTCCGTCGATGAGTTCAATGCCGGTGACGGTCAGCCCCGTCGGTACGGTGATCGCCACATGGTCCGCGGCCGGGTTCGGGAAGAGTTCGAAGCCTCCGGTCACTTGAACGGCCATGCCGGTGGTGCATGTTTCGAAAGCCCCGGCATCGAGTGTCGCGTGCTGGCAACGCAGGACCTCACTTGTGGGATGAACGTACTCGTAGAGCGCTACCAGCGGATAGCCGGTGGTGGCCAGACCTGCCGGGAAGCCCAGGTTGTGCGCGGGTGAAGCTTCGTCGATGTGGTAGTCGTATGTCGCCGCATCCGCGAATTGCACGGCGACGATGTTCGTGGCGCGCAGGTTGGCGAGCGTATCGATGCTGGTCGGCCAGGTGGGCATGAACTCGCCCCCGCCGGCCAGCACGTTGTTGTAGGCTTTGAAGAACACATCGGCGGGTGCCTGGAAGAAGCTGCCGTTGGCTTTCTCGTTCACGATGGTATTGTTCACCGCGTAGAACTCCTGCGGTCCCGGATTGCTCAAGCCTTCCATACCGAAGCCCACGATGTTGCTGTTCTCGCTTTGAAGACCCTGTTGGATCACGTTGCCGATGAGGTACGCCTGCCCGCCGTTCGGCAGGTCGATCTCGCGGCTCGCTGTTCCGTCCGCTTCGTTGCCGATGCGGTTGTACTCGATCACGTTCACCCAGGCGCGGCTCTTCAATTCGTGTCCCACATCCGCATGGTGACTGTAGTTGTAGCGGAAGATGAGCGAGTCGACGTTGCCGATGTACAGGTTGTGCGAGTAACCATCTCCGAAGCCGTGATGCCCGAACTCGCTGTACTCGATGCGCACGGTACTGGGGTGGTACTCCCCGCAAAGGATGCCGTTCTCGTTGTGGTGGAACCAGCAATGCCGCACGGTGAGGTTCAGGCCTTCGTGCCGGATGCCAGCACCGTTATGGTCCGGCACCTGGCACTCGCTGAATTCGATCCATTCCACCGTGGTGTTGTTCCCCTGGATCACCCAGATCGCCTTGTCGCCCCAGCTGAGCCCGTTCGATTCAAGATGCGCAACTCCACCAACACCCCGCAGAACCAGGTTGTCCACCTGCCAGCGTGCAACATCGCTCGGATAGACGCCAGCTTCGATGTTGACCGTGTCGCCATCGCCGACCAGCGTGGAAACCTGGCTGGGCATGGTGTAGGTCTGACCCGGGCCGACGGTCCATGCGGTCGCCTCTGCAGTGGCAACAAGCAGGAGCGAACAGCAGGTTGAGGCGGTGGATCTGCGCATAGGTCGAAAGTACCCTGCGGGCCACATCACGGCCAGTACATTTCGGCTCATGAAGCATCTCGTTCGACCGGTCTTGGTCTGTTGCCTCCTCAACTGGGGATCCGCCACTTTCGCCCAGGATCCCGCACCGGCTCTTATTGGATACTGGCACAACTGGAATGACGCCAATGCGCCATACATCCCGTTGGACCAGATCGACCCGCGCTACAACGTGATCGAAGTGGCCTTCGCCGAGCCGGTCGGTGGTACGACCTACGTGGTGGAGTTCGTGCCTTCGCTGGAGGTGCCGGAAGACTTCATCGCTGCGGTCGAAGCCCACAAGGCCCAAGGCAAGAAAGTGGTCATCAGCCTCGGCGGTGCGAACGCCACGATCCAGCTGAACAGCGACGAGGAACGCGACTGGTTCGTCGGGCATGTGATGTACCTCTTCAGCGTGTGGGGCTTCAATGGCCTCGACCTCGATCTGGAAGGCACATCCGTGGCCATCACAGGAGGGACGATCGATATTCCGGTGGACAGCACCGTGGTCCGCTTGATCGATGCGGTGAAGGAGGTGATGACGCAGTACCGCGCCATGACAGGGGAGAAGCTCTTCCTGACCATGGCCCCGGAGACGGCCTACGTGCAAGGCGGGCAGAGCGCCTTTGGCGGTATCTGGGGCGCGTACCTGCCCATCATCGACGCGCTGCGCGATTCGCTGGACATCCTGCAGGTGCAGCTTTACAACAGCGGCAGCATGTACGGCCTCGATGGGGCCATCTACGAGCAGGGCACGGCCGACTTCATCGTGAGCCAGACCGAAGCGGTGATCCAAGGGTTCAGCACGGGTGGCGGTTTGTTCGAGGGGCTTCCAGCAGAAAAGATCGCCGTGGGCCTGCCAGCGTGCAATGCGGCCGCAGGTGGTGGCTACACGGATACGGCTACCGTGCGAGCGGCCATGGAATACCTGCGTGGTACAGGACCGCAGCCGGGAGCTTACACCTTGGTCCAGCCGGGCGGCTATCCGGCCTTGCGCGGCATGATGACCTGGAGCATCAACTGGGATGCGGTTAGCGCGTGCAATGGCACGTACAGCTTTGCGGAGACCTTCGAGCGGATCTTCGATGACCAGTCCACGGGTATCGCCTCTGCCGCGGTGCATGACATCCTGTTGTTTCCGAACCCCGCGGTGAACGAATTGAGGGTAGCGGGTTTCGTTCCACTCACGCTGCTCGACCAACAAGGCAGGGAGGTCTGGCGGGCGACCAACAACGGCGCTCACGGGATCATCGACGTGAGCGGTCTGCAGCTGGGCATGTACACACTCGTGGGAGAAGCACACGGCCACCGTACCACACGTCGTTTCGTCAAAGCGCGGTAACGCTGCTAGGAGGTCTTCTCCGGTCTGCTGTACACAGAGTAGGGCACGAGCCACTTCGACACGAGGAAGGCCAATGAGGACACGATCATCAGTGGCACGAACAACGCGTAGCCACCGGTGATCTCCGCGATAAGGAAGATCGCCGTGAGCGGGATGTGGATGGTGCCGCTCAGAACCGCGGCCATGCCCACCACGGTGAAATTGACCTCGTTCAGCTCTGCGAAGCCGAGCAGGTTCACACCGTGCGAGAAGCCGAAACCGGCCATGGCACCGGTGAAGAGCGAGCTGCCGAACATGCCACCGTTGCCACCGGCGTTCACGGTGAGGGAGGTGGCGAGCACTTTCAACAGCATCAAGCCCAGTACGAGCGCTTCCAGGTTCCACGCCCCCAGCCCGAGCATCACGGGAGCGTTTTCGGCCAATGAGGACGCTTCGCGGTGCAAGAGCTTCAGCACACCGTCATAGCCTTCGCCCAGCAAGGGCGGGAAGAAGAGGATAAGGGCACCCAGGGCCGTGCCGCCGATGAGCGCGCGGAGATATGGTTGCCGCACGTTCTTCAATCCATCGCCAACAGCGAAGTAGGTGCGGATGCCGTAAGTGGCCACCAGAGCGCTGAAGAAAGCGAGACCGATGTACCATGGCAACGCAGCGGTGTTCCACGAGTCGGTGATGAGCACGAACGGTTGCCCGCGGTAGATCAAGGAGGAGAGGAAAGCGGCGGAAGCCGATGCGATGAGCACGGGCACCACATGCGTGATGGCCACGTTCACCAGGATCACTTCCATGGCGAAAATGGCACCGGCGATCGGCGCATTGAAGATGGCGGAGATGCCAGCTGCCGATCCGCAGGCCAGCAGAAGGTTGCGCTTGGCCTCGTCCAGTCCCAAGCGCAAGGCAAGACGGCTTCCAAAGGCCGCACCAGTGCTGGCGATGGGCGCCTCCATGCCGGCCGAGCCGCCGGAACCCATGGTGAGGATACTGGTGATCACCTGCGAGTAGAGTTTGTGGGGTTGCACCACCCCGGCCTTGTTGCGCACCTCGTTCAAGAGGCTCGGCAGACCGCGCCCCAGATCGCCTTTCAGCCAGACCTGCGTGAACAGCGTACTGAGCAGGATCCCTGCCGTGGGGATGATGAGTACGAGCAACACGCGCTGCGAACCGAAGAGCCAGCCGTGCAGCAACCGGGTCAATTCGTTCACGCCCTGCTTCAGCACGATAGCGGCCAATGCGGCCAACAACCCCGTGACGATCGCCGCGAGGACCATCAGCGTGTTCTCGCCGAGCACCTCATCACGCCATGCTTTGATGCGGTCCACCATCGTCAGGGGACAACGTTACGGCTTGCGCTTGGTCACCTCACCGCCGCACGCCGTAGATCCACTCGTCCTGCACCACGCCGTTCTTCACCAAGGTGCCGATGAGCTTCGCCTCCAACGTGAAGCCCGCTTTCTCCAGCGCCCGTTGCGAGGCTGTGTTGCTGCCGAACGGCGTGGCGAAAATGCGCGTCACTTCCGGATAGGTTTCGAAGCCGAGTTCCACCATCCGCTTGATGGCCTCGGTCATGATGCCCTGTCCGCGATGCACGGTGGCCAGCCAGTAGCCAAGCTCCATGTTGCGCCGCCACAAGTCCTGCTTGGGGTGAAGCCCGAGAGCACCGCAGCATTCCCCCCCGACTTCGATGCAACGGCGCAGGGGCGGGGTCTTCATAGCGGCCTCGAGGAAGGTGTGGCCGGCTTCTTCGGTAAAAGGGTTGGGAAAGGAGTCCGTCAGGTTGGCCGCGACCGTGGGGTCGCTGGCGTGTTTCACCAAGGCTGGCAGGTCCTCCATCCGGAAAGGACGCAAGTGGAAAAGCGCGGACGACATGGCTTACTGCTTCGGTGGTTGGGCTGACAGGTCGAACTCCAAGGTGCCGCCAGCCATGATCTCGCCGTGCGTGATGTGCGTGCGATCCAGCTGCTGGCCGTTCAATTTGATGCTCCGGACATACCTGTTCTTCGTGCCCTGTCCGTTCGCCAACACCGTGAAGACGTTGCCGTTGTTCAGCGGGATGGTGGCCCGCTCCACGACCGGTGCGCCCAGTTCATAGCGATCGCTTCCGGGGCACATCGGATAGAAGCCCATCGCGCTGAAGACGTACCACGCGCTCATCTGGCCGCAATCATCGTTGCCGCTGAGTCCGTCGGGCTTTGGCCTGTACATCCGGTCCAGCACATCGCGGACGCGCTTGCCGCACATCCATGGCCGGTCGCTGTAGTTGTACAAGTAGGCGACGTGGTGACTGGGCTCATTGCCATGCACATAATTGCCCATGATGCCATCGCGCGTGATGTCCTCGGTCTTCTCGAAGTACTTGTCATCGAGCCGCATGGTGAAGAGGGAGTCCAAGTGCTCACCGAAGCGCTCCGGGCCACCCATCAACTTGGCGAGTTCAGTGGGCTCGTGCGGCACGTACAGGCTGTAGTTCCACGCATTGCCCTCGATGAAGCCCTTCTGGTGCGTGTCCAACGGATCGAACTCCTTCACGAAAGAACCGTCGGCCAGGCGGGGGCGCATGAAGCTGGTTGCCGGATCGAATACGTTGCGGTAGTTGTCGCTGCGCTCGAAGAATTCGAGGGCGATATCCCCGTTGCCGACGCGCTCCGCCAGTCGCGCGATGCACCGGTCATCGTAGGCATACTCCAGCGTTTTGGAGACGCTCGACCCGCTCATGTCCTCGGGCACGTAGCGATGTTCGATATTCGGGCCGATCCCGTCGAAGTAGGGTACGAGCGCCGTGGAAACGCACGCGTCGAGCGCCTTCTTCCGATCGAATCCTGTGATCCCCTTCACGTCCGCATCCGCGATCACGCTTACCGCGTGGTAGCCGATCATGCACCAGTTCTCGTTGGCATGGTGGCTCCAGATCGGTAGCATGTAGTGCGCGCTCTGATCATAGTGGGCCAGCATGGAATTGATGAGGTCGCTGGACCGTTCGCGTTGGATGATGTTGAAGAGCGGGTGCAGGGCACGGTAGGTGTCCCAGAGCGAAAAGGTGGTGTAATTGGTGAAGACCTTCGCCGCGTGGTTGTTCTGGTCGAGCCCGCGATACTGGCCGTCCACATCCATGTATATGGTGGGCGAGAGGCACGCGTGGTACATGGCCGTGTAGAAGTTGGTGAGCACCTCCGGCCGCTTGCTCACGATCTCGATCCGATTCAACTCTTTCCGCCAACTATCCTGCGTTTCGCGCACCACGCGGTCGAAGTCCCAATGCGGCACTTCGGCCTTCATGTTCATCAAGGCGCCTTCCGTGCTCACGCTGCTCAGCGCGACTTTCACTACCACCTGGGCATCGGGCTTCAGGTCGAAGTCGAACCACGCGCGCAACTGCTTGCCCCCCATTTCAGGAAAGTCCTGGGTCTGATCGAACTTCCGCCAGAAGCCCCGGTACTCTGTCGGCCGCGCATCCGGCTGTTGACCGTAGTGCGTGATCCGTTCACTGAAGACCATCGCGAAGTACACCGTGCGTGTTCGTCCCCAGCCGTTCGTTTGGCGGTAGCCCGTGACCAGCGTGTCATTCTCCACCCGCACGAAGGTCCACACGTTCTTGTCGGCGTGGTTGTAGATGCCATGGACCAGGTCGAGGATCAGGTGAACGCTGTCCCTGCGCGGGAACGTGTACCGGTGCATGCCCACGCGCGTGGTCGCCGTCAGCTCCGCGGTGATCGCGTGGTCCTCCAACAAAACTTCATACTTGCCCGGTGCAGCCTTCTCGTTCGCATGATGATAGACGGATCGGAAGCCACTGCTCGGATAGGCCGCTGTTCCCGGGCTCAATTGCAAGGCGCCCGCAGTAGGCATCAGCAGAATGTCCCCCAGGTCCGCGTGGCCCGTGCCACTGAAATGCGTGTGGCTGAAGCCGACGATCGTGCTGTCGTCATACTGGTAGCCGGAGCAGGTGCGGTACACATCCGGGTTGTATTTGCCTCCGACAGCGTACGGCAGCGTATCCGTATCCGGGCTCAATTGCACCATACCGAAGGGCGCGCTGGCACCGGGGTACACATGGCCCATGCGCTGGGTGCCGATCATCGGATCCACGTAGCGGAGAACGTCCTGTTCCTTCACTTGAGCGTGAAGGCTGGGGAGCAGGGTGATGGTTAGTACAACCGAGAGCGTGTTGCGCATAGACAAGAATAGCGTCCCTATCATTCGTATTGAACCACTTCATTCCGGATGGGCGATGGCCATCTGACTTTTGCACCCGCTCGCCCAACTCCATCAGGATACGGCGAAGCACAGATGACCAAGCGTAGTGTAGAGGCCGTACTGGCCCCGCCCGCTCCCCACATGGTGGGCGATGGTTTCCGCGTCAGCAATTTCTTCCCACAGGGCTACAATATCCCACAGGACCGGCTCAGTCCGTTCTTCCTGCTGGACTACAATACGCCCGTGGACTTCTCGCCGCGCGAGCACCCGCGTGGTGTGGGCGTGCATCCGCATCGCGGCTTCGAGACGGTGACGTTCGCCTTCAAGGGCAAGGTCGCGCACCACGACAGCGCAGGCCATAGCGGCGTGATCGGCGAGGGCGACGTGCAGTGGATGACCGCAGGCAGCGGCGTGCTGCACAAGGAGTACCACGAGCAGGAGTTCTCCAAGACCGGTGGACCTTTCCACATGGTGCAGCTCTGGGTGAACCTCCCCGCGAAGCACAAGATGGAAGCACCGCGCTACCAGCCCATATCCAAGGATGACATGACGCTGGTGCGCCTGCCCGATGGCAAGAGCGAGGCGCGCATCGTGACCGGTGAACTCTTCGGCGCGATGGGACCCGGCAGGACCTGGTCACCGATCACCGCGGCTGTTGTGCGCATCGGCGCGGGTGGTGAAGCCACGTTCAACCTGCCGAACGGGTGGAACAGCATGGTGCTGATGGTGGAAGGTTCTGCGATCATCAACGGAAGCGATGCACCCGCCGATCATCTCGTCCTCTTCCGCAATGAAGGGGAGGAGGTGTACGCCACCAGCAAGGAGGGAGCGACCCTGCTCGTCCTGAGCGGAGAGCCGCTGAATGAGCCGATCGCCGCGTACGGGCCGTTCCTGATGAACACCTACGACGAGATCAAGCAGGCCTACGCGGATGTGGCCGCCGGGAAGTTCGGCGTGTTGGAGGACTGATCGGTACCATTTACCATAACGCAGAAGCCCCGGCGGGAGCCGGGGCTTCTGCGTTCGGTCGTGGAAGGATCACTTCTTCATCTCCGGGTCCATCCCGTACTTGGGCTCCACGCCGACGTTCTCGAAGAAGAAGGCGTACTTGTCCGCCTGCTGCTTGATGATCATGCTGGTGGGCATGCCCGCGCCATGACCGGCCTGGGTTTGCACACGGATCAGAACCGGCGCATCGCCTTCTTGCGCGGGCTGTAGTGTGCTGATGAACTTGAAGCTGTGCGCGGGTACGACCCGGTCATCATGGTCTGCGGTCATCACCATCGTCGCCGGATACTTCGCCGGCCTGATGTTGTGTACCGGTGAGTATTTGCGCAGGTATTCGAACTCCTCCTTGCTGTTGTCCGCATTGCCGTACTCGGGCACCCAGCCGAAGCCCGCCGTGAACTTCTGGAAGCGCAGCATGTCCATGACCCCCACTTCCGGGAAGCAAACGCCGAAGAGATCCGGGCGCTGGGTCATCACAGCGCCGACGAGCAGGCCACCATTGCTGCCGCCGTTGATGGCGAGATGCGGCGTATCGGTCCACTTCTGCGCGATCAGGAATTCGGCTGCGGAAATGAAGTCATCGAACACGTTCTGCTTCTTCTCCTTCATGCCGGCGCGGTGCCAATCTTCACCATACTCACCACCGCCCCGCAGGCTGGGCTGGGCGAAGATGCCGCCCTGCTCCAGCAGCAGCATGCGGCTGGTGCTGAATGAAGGGGAGAGGCTGATGTTGAAGCCGCCGTACGCATAGAGCATCGTGGGGTTCTTGCCATTGCGCTGCACGTCTTTCTTGCGCACGATGAACATGGGGACCTTCGTGCCGTCCTTGCTCGGATAGAACACCTGCTCGGTGACGAACTGCGAAGGGTCGAACTTCAGTTCGGGGCGATAGAACACGTCGCTCTTTCCCGTGGCGTAGTCGTATTTGTAGATGGTCCCTGGATCGGTGAAGGAAGTGAAGCTGTAGAAGCCGAAGGTGTCGTTGCGTTTCCCTCCGAAGCCGCCAGCGCTCCCGATGTCGGGCAGTTTGATCTCCTGCTCGCCCGTGCCATCGAGCTTGTAGCGGTAGAAGCGGCTGGTGGCGTCCTTCAGGTACTCGGCGAAGAGGTTCCCGCCGCCCGTGCTCACGCCTTGCAGCAGATCCGTCTTGTGCGGGATGATGTCCTTCCACGTCTCCTGGGCCGGGTTGTTCGGATCGACCTCTACCAGGCGGTAGTTCGGCGCATCCACCTCGGTCATCACCAGGAACTTGCCGGTGGACGGCACGAAGTCGATGATGCTGGTCTTGTGCTCGAAACCCTGCTGTAGCGGCATCCACTTCGTCGCGGTCGTCGGCATCACGCCTTTGCGCAGGTCGTGGAAGTACGACTCGTAGCCGTCCGTGCCGGTGCTGATCGTGAGTGTTGCGAATTCCTCGTCCTCCGTGACGCCCAGGCCCACGTACAGGTCGCCATTCTTGCGGTCTTCCCACACCAGTGCATCCTTCTCCTGGGGGTCGCCCAGCTTGTGGTAGTAGACTTTCTGGAACTTGCTGGCCGCGCTCAGCTCCGTTCCCTTTGCCGGCTCCGGATAGCGGCTGTAGAAGAAGCCGTTCTTGTACCAGGACGCGCCGCTGAACTTGCACCACTTCAGCAGGTCAGGGGTTTGCTGCAACGTGGTCAGATCGTACACCGTGATGTCCTGCCAGTCGCTGCCGGCCTTGCTGACACCGACGGCCATGTACCGATCATCCTTGCTCGTGCCCAGAGGGCTGAACGTGGTGGTGCCGGCGGGGTCGATCGCGTTCGGATCGATGAAGACCCGGTCTTCACCTTCCAGACCTTTGCGCACATTGATGACGAACTGGTTCTGCAGGCCGCTGTTCTTCCAGAGGAAATACAGTTCGCCCACGCGCATCGGGCCGCCGAGCTTGGGGAAGTTGTACAGCTCCTCATAGCGCTTCGCGATCGCGTCACGGAAAGGGATCTTCTCCAGATAGGCGTTCGTTACGGCGTTCTGCTCGCCCACCCAGGTCTTGGTCTCCGTACTGGTGTCGTTCTCGAGCCAGCGATAAGGATCGGCAACGAAGGATCCGTGCAACGTATCGCCAGCGAGGCTGTCCTTGTGTACGGGCGGGTATGAAAGGCGCTCCACAGGAGGTTTTTCGGCGACTTGATCGGCGCCACCGCAGGCGGCAAGTAAGCAAAGTGCGGGAAGTAAGGTCGGTTTCATGTATGCGCGTAAGGGGTGCGCGAAACTATCCGACGGTTGGATCGGCCGAGGGACCGGTGAGGGACGGACTGTTGTTCCGGTGCCGGTCGAGAACGCTCAGGCCACCTTCCGTTGGTGGAGGCGGTGGCTCATCAACTCGTAACGCGTACCCGGACCGTCGAGCAGGCGGATCTCCGCGTCCAACTGGCTGGCGAGCGTGTGGATCAACTCCATGCCCAGGCTGTTGGGGCGATGGAACCCGTCGCGGCTGCGCATGCCCACTCCGTCATCACCGATCACCAACTGAAGGCCTTCGCCCTCCGAGCCGGTCAGATGCACCGTGATCGTGCCGGTCTCCCGGTCCGCGAAGGCATACTTGAAGCTGTTGCTGATGATCTCGTTGATCAGCAGGCCCAAGGGGATCAACGTGTCCACGCTGAGCGTCTTCACCTGGATATCGATATCCATGGTCAGGCGCTTGCGTATGTTGTAAGCGTTCACAAGGTCGCGCACAAGGCTGTCCAGGTAAGTGCTTACGGGGATGTTCGCCAGATCCTTGCTCAGGTAGGTCTGCTCGTGTACCAGGGCCATGGCCCCCACGCGGTTGATGCATTCGTTGAAGAGCTCACGGGTCCGCGCGTCGTTCACTTGGTCCTGCTGGAACCGGATCAAACTGCGCACGATCTGCAGATTGTTCTTCACGCGGTGGTGGATCTCCTTGATCATCACTTCCTTCTCCTCCTTGCTCAGCATCGTCTCGCGCAGCTCGTGGTTGATCGCTTCGAGATCGTTCTTGGCCATTCCGAGCTGTTCGGAACGCGAACGGCTTTCCACCAGCAGGCGGCGGGTCATGCCGACAAGAAGCGCGAATACCACGGCGAACATGCAGGCGAGGACCAGGATCATCTGGGCCTCGTCCCAGCGATGGCTGAGCGTGGCGGTCTGCTGGCCGAGCCCTTGCTCATGCACGCTCCGGGCCACACGGTCCACCTGTTTCTGGGCGCGTTGGAGCATGATCTGGAATACCGCCTCGGGCATGCGCTGCTGGGCGAACCCGCCCTCGCAATGGACCACCTCGTTGTGCAGTGAATCGCACGCGTTCAACGGCTTGTTGAGGAGCCCGGGCAATTCCGCCATGCCGGGCTCCGCACCGTGACGTTCGGACACCCCGGCAACGTCCTCACGGATGGCTGCCAGTTCGTGAGGCCATTTGCTCTGACCGGTGTTCACGTCCACCCGATGGGTCAGTCCCAGTTGGTTCAACGCGCTGTTCAAGCGTCCCAAACGGTCCAAAAGATCGACCTGCTGGCCGATGCGGTCCTGGACCACATGGGTGCGCGACATCAAGGTGATGTCCCAACCGATGAAAAGAACCGCCAAGGTGACGGCGATCACGGGCCAGATGCGCCAATTGGATGTGTTCAAAAGCATGAGCGCACCTTACAACGCAGCCCGCCAGCGAGGGTTTCCCAGGCCCCGGCCACGTTCTATTGGCCCCCGAACGACCGGAGTCGCGCGGCGAAGCGCCTCGATGCTTCCCCCAGGCGGGTGGCGGCCGCGTCCCGGATATCGGTGTGCATGCGCCGTGAGGGGCCCAAGCCCACCCCTTCGTAGTGGACATCCGGGGCCACACCCGCCATGATGACCCCCGCATTGATGCCGCCCCCCTTCGCCGTCCGGTTGCCCGTGTGGCGAAGGTTGTGTACCCGGATATGGCATTGCCCGTTCTTCGCTTGGATCGTCACCTGGTAGGTCACGGTGCCCATGGTCTCCTCGCGGCCCATCAGCATCTTGCTGCGATAGTTCATACGGGCCGTACCCTCCAGCAGTCCGTTGTCCACGTCCACCACCGTCAATTGGGCCGCTGGTTCTTGGCCGAAGCTCGCTGCCCACGCATCCTGTGCGGCCACCATGATCTGCGCCTTGTTCATGGGAAGGCCGACATCCTCACTGATCATGAACTGGCCTGTCGCCGCCACTGCGGTGCTCTGTCCCTTGGCGATGACCGTCAGGGCTATCAGAAGGCTCGCGACGATGCACCGCACGGGGGGAAAGTTAGGCGGCCGGCCGGGCCCGGAAGGGCGCCATGACGAGGAACGGCGCGCGCCGTATCGATCCGCGGGTACTTTCGCGCCTCACCATCGAAGCTCCATCCGGTGGTCCTTATCCAACCCCTATGCCATGAGCATGCATGCCAGCCGCGCCCTGAAGTTGGGCGTCTTCTATGACGGTTCCTATTTCAGCCACGTCAGCAACTACTACAACTACGTGCATCCGCAGCGCCGCCGATTGCACATCGGTGGGCTCCACGATTTCATCAAGCATACCGTGGCGATGAAGGAAGGGGTGACGGCCAACCTGTGCCACATCATCGACGCCCATTTCTTCCGGGGCCGGTTCAGCGCCAAGGATGCCAACGAGAAAACGAACCAGCTCTATTATGACCGTGTGTTCGATGATGTGCTCATGTACAACGGCGTGCAGACGCACTACCTCCCCGTGAAGGACCTCATGGGCCGCAAGCGCGAAAAGGGCATCGATGTGCTCATGGCGCTGGAGACCTTTGAACTGTGCATGCTCAAACGCTACGATGTGGTCGCGCTCATCGCCAGCGATGGCGATCATGTGCCTCTGGTGCGCAAACTGCATGCGCTGGGTTGCAAGACCATGCTGCTCGCTTGGGACTTCGAGTACACCGATGAGTTGTCCGGGGAGCATCAGACCACACGAACGAGCACGGACCTTTGGAACAACGTGACCTATCCCCTCGAGATGAGCGATCTGGTGGAGGAGGGTTTGCAGGCGAACGACGAGGTGGTCACCGATCTGTTCGTATCCAAAGAGGTCCTGTTGCCGCGAGACCCGGCGACCGACCCGGACCGGCCGCTCATCAGCATGAGCAACTATGAGGACAATGAGCGCCACACCAGCAGCATCATGAGCCTGCACAAGGGGTATGGCTTCATCCGATTCCCTGAGAACAACCTGTTCTTCCTGCACGACGATCTGGTCGAAGTGGACTTCAACACGCTCGCGATAGACGACATGATGGAGTTCAGTGTCGCGGTGAACAGCAAGGGGCAGCGCGTGGCCAAGCGTATCAAGCGGGCAGGGGAGTCCTCACCGCAGGAAGAAGCCCAGACCTGAGGATCAGACCTCCGTGGGAAGTGTGAGTTCGAAGACGGAGCCTTGGCCCGCACCTTGGCTGCTCGCTGTCAGGGTGCCCCCTTGAGCCTCCGCCCATTGACGTGCCCGGCCCAACGTTCCGCGTGATTGAGGCTCTCCGTCCGTACTGCGCGATGAAAGGATGGCATAGCGTCTGAAAACCTGCGCGAGGTCCTCCTTCGAGAGCCCGCAGCCCTGGTCCGTAACGCGCACCTGGCAGCGACCATCCATGCTTTCGAGATCGATGGTGATCGACGCACCGCGCGGGGAGAATTTGCTCGCGTTGCTGACAAGGGCCTGCAGGATCTGCGTCGTCCAGCGGGCATCCCCCGCAGCATGAACATGCTCCGGGCCGCTCACGTTCACGGATTGCTCCTTCTTCCGCAACCGGAAATCCTCGTTCCTGAGCGCTTCTTTCAAACTCGCTCTGAGCTCGAACCGTGCCCGTTCCGCGGTCACCCCGCGTTCGACGTGAAGATCATCAAGAAGGTCCTCCAGCTCGCGCTGGGCATTGAAGAAACCGCGCTCGGCGAATTCGACCAGGTCGTTCCTTTCCATGCCCTCCGGAGGACCTTCGCGCAGCAGGCGAAAGGCTTCCCATAGGCCTCCGATACGGTTCTTGATGTCGTGCGCGAACGTATGCAGGCGCTCGGCCTGCCCGCTGTCCGCAGGTGTCAAGGAGCGCTCAGGCATCCGTATGCACGGCGGCGTTCAGCAGCCCCGTAAGGCTGTCCGGGTCGATCGGCTTGAGCAGGTAGTGGCAGCCCTTGAGCCCACGTATGCCTTCCACCACTTCGGCTTTGTTGCTGGCCGTGAGGAAAATGACCGGGATCGGGTCGGTCTCATGGATGTTCTGCGCCAATTCCAGGCCGGTCTGGTCGCCTTTGATGTACACGTCCATGATGATGATGTCAGGACGTTCCTTGGCCAGAAGGGCCCGGGCCTCGTCGCTGCTGCGTGCCGTACCGATCACGTCCATGCCCAGCTGCTCCAATTGGAGCCGGTAGCCGAAGGAGATGATGGTTTCGTCTTCGATGATGAGTATTTTTTTCATGGCAGGAGAGGTGCCTGGGGGTCATGCCCGCTTCCGCATGAACGCGTCGCTGAGCCGTTCGAATTGTTCCAGATCGAATGATTTCTCGACGTAGTCGTCGACGCTCCTGAACCGGCGCGCCGCTTCGATGTCCGTGGGCCGGTTGCTGCTGCTGCACATCACCACCAGGCTGCGTTCGTCGGGCAGCAGGCCTTCGGATTCCAGGATCCGCAAGAGGTCGAATCCCGTGGTACCGGGCATGTTGATGTCCACCAGGAAGAGGTCCGGCGGCACTTCGCCCGACCGGATGTGCCGCAGAGCATCCTCGGCCGAATGGAACGCGTCCAAGCGGCCTTGGAACCCCGCTTTCTTCAAGGTCACTTTGGTGATGAAATGGTGGTCATCCTCGTCGTCCACCAGCATGATGTGCTCGATCGTTCTGCGCATATCCTTCCCTTTTCGGACCAGCGTTTGAACGCAGGCCCGTCCGGAAGGTTCCTACGGAAGGGGTCAGTGCAGCTCGAGGTCGAGCCGGACGATGCTCTCCGGTGTCCCGAGCACGTACAACAGGTCGTCCTGACAGATGCGTTCCGTATCGTCCGGTCGGGTGATCATGGCTTCCTTGCGCCGGATCGCCAGCAAGGTGATCCCGAACCGACCATAGAGGTCCACCTGGGTGAGCGACCTGCCGGCGATGCGCGATCGACCGAGGTCAACGGGTACGGTGGCGATCTCCAGTTCCTCGCGTCCGCCGCTCTCACCGGCGATGTCGCCCGTGGCCTGGCGCACCGGAGCGCCGCGCAGCATGCCATAGTGGTCGCCACGGATATGCGACACGAGTTCCTGGATGCTGCGCTCGGGCACCAGGTATTTCCGCAGCACGCGGTAGAAGATCTCGATGCTCGTCTCGAATTCCTCAGGGATCACTTCGTTCGCCCCCGCTTTCAGGTTCGCTTCGATCTCGCGCACGTACCTCGTCCGCACGATGATGTAGGCGCTCGTATGGGCGCGCACGCTCGCGGTGATCCGCCGCGTGATGTCGGCATCGGCGATGGCGATCACCACTACGCGTGCCTGTTCCACGTGCGCCTTCTCCAGAACGTGATCGGTACTGCCATCGCCCACGACAACGTGCAGCCCCTGCCCACGGGCTTTCTCCGCCAGATCGGCGTCCTCCTCGATCACAGCGCAACGGATCTTCGCGCTCTGCGCGGCCAAGGCCACGTTCTGTCCGTTCAGGCCGTACCCCACGATCACCACATGGTCTTTCAGAACACGGCGATCGGTCTTCTCCACATCCTTGCGCGCGCGCATGATCCCGTCCATCCGGTGCATCACCGAGGCGGGCAGGAACACGCCGAAGACCCGGCGCAGCAGCTCATCGATCGAGCGCATCGCGAACGGCGTCGCGCCCATGCTCAGGATGGATACCGCGAGGAAGATCTGGTGATGGTCACGTGAAAGCAGTCCGGTGCTCAGTCCCGTGATCGCCAGGACGAAGGCGAATTCCCCTACTTGGAACAGCGCGATCCCGCATTTCAGCGCGGTAGCCACCGGATGGCGCAGCACCCACACGGCGAAGAACGCCGCCACCGTCTTCACCAGGACCACGAGCACGGCCAGCCCGAAGACCGTGAACGGTTTGGAGGCGAACAGCCCGGGATCCACGAGCATGCCGATGCTCACGAAGAAGAAGCTCATGAACAGTTCGTGGAACGGCTGGACGATGCCCGTGGCATGGTAGGCCTGATCCGTTTCGCTGATGATGAGCCCGGCGAAGAAGGCCCCCAGGGCCAGGGACAACCCCATGGCGCTCGTCGCCCACGCAGCGCTGAAGCAGAGCACGACGATGGTGATGATGAACAGTTCCTTGTTCCGGCCCTTGCTGACCACGCGCAGCAAACGGGGCACCCCGAACCTGCCACCGAGGTAGACGGCCACGATGAGGAGGACCATCTTCACGAGCAACATCAGCAGATCATGGCCGATATCGCTGCTCTGGCCGGCGAGCATCGGCGTAACGAGCATCATCGGCACCACGATGATGTCCTGGAAGATCAGGATGGCGGCGGTGATCCGGCCGTAAGGCGTATCGGTGCGGCCCTGTTCCTGCAGGATGCGCAGCACGATGGCCGTGCTGCTCAGCGTAACGAGGAAACCGGTGAACACCGCCGCCGGCATGGGCAGCCCGAGCAACCGCCCGATGCCGGCCACCAGCGCCGTGGTGAGCAGCGCCTGCAACGAACCACCGATGAATACCGTGGCACCGATGGAAGCCAGCTTCTTCAGGCTGAACTCCATGCCGATCACGAACAACAGGAAGATCACGCCCAGTTCCGCGAGCGTTTCCACCGTCTCCACCTTTTCAACCCAACCCAGCGCATGGGGGCCCGCCAGCATGCCGGCGATGATGAAGCCGAGCACGTTGGGCAGTTTGAGCCTGCGGAAAAGCAGGATGATCCCAATGGCCAGGGCCAGCACCACGATGAGTTCGCCGTGAAATGCTCCGTGCATCCGTTATCTCTTGAAAACGAGCCACACCGCCGCCACCAGGAACACGCCAGCCAGCGCATGATTCCAGCGGAACGACTCCTGGTTGAAAGCCACCAGCGCGAAAACGACGAAGACCGCGAGCGTGACCACCTCCTGGATCACTTTCAACTGCACCAGTGAGTAAGGACCGCCATGCTCCACATGACCGAGCCGGTTCGCGGGTACCTGCAGGCAATACTCGAAGAACGCGATGCCCCAACTCACCATCACGATGCCGACCAGTCCCAACTTGGCCAGCGTGGGGTGGTCCTTGAAACGCAGGTGACCGTACCAAGCGAGCGTCATGAAGACGTTGCTCAGGATGAGCAGCACAATGGTCCAGACCCCGCGCATGATGTATTTCCGGCCCTTCCGGCGCGCCCATGCGCGAGTCCAGGTCGGCTGCGAAGTTCCCCGAGGAGCGGGACCGGCCGGCCGGGACCGGTCGCGGAAGGCTAACCGTGCCCTGTTGATCCGTACGCGATGCCGGATCAGGCCGGGGGTCGCTTGATGCGGATAGATTAACGCCGTGAAACTTGAACACCGTCGGCAACCCTTGGCGTCGAAGAAGACGTACTGGATGCGCCAAGTGAAGTTCGTGATGGCCGCCATGGTCATCGTGGGCGTGAGCCTCTTCATCGGGACGGTGGGCTACATGTGGTTCGCCGACTTTGTGCTGGTGGATGCCTTCCTCAACGCGAGCATGATCCTCGGTGGCATGGGCCCCATCGGTGATCTGCCCTGCGACAGCGCCAAGTGGTTCGCTTCGTTCTATGCGCTGTACAGCGGCATCGCGCTGCTGACAACGGTCGCGGTGATCCTTACGCCCATGGTCCATCGGGTGCTGCATCGACTGCATCTCGATGAAGTGGATGCCTGATCGCCACCAGCATGTTCGACCTGTTCAAGAAGGACCCGGCCAGAGCGCGAGAGCGCTTCTGGAAATGGTTCGCCGATCATACGGGTTCCTTCGAGGCCCTGCTCGCGGGGAAGGGTGATGTGCGTGACTATCACAGGCTCATCGCCGAGATGCGGAAGGTGGATGAACGCGTTTCCCCCGAACTGACGAAGGGAGAAGATGATGTCTCGGTGCTGGTGCTCAGTTGTGACGGGAAGAAGGAGGCCATGGAGGCGGTGGTCACGATGGCCGATAGCGCTCCGGTGTTACAAGGATGGCGCGTTGAACGGTTCAGGGCTCCCGTCAACCAGCCGGGCATGGCCATCAGGATCGGCGAATTGGAACTGACGCCCGACGATGTGCGGGTGGCCTATCACGTCGAGCCGGAGAAGGACCTCGTCCATGTGGCGCTCTTCGTACGCGGATTCCAGGACGACCTTACCGAGTACAAGCAGGTCGCGTTCCTTCTGTTGGACCACACCATCGGGGAATTCAACACGATGATGCACCTCGGAGCCATCGAATTCAAGGAGAGCGCGCAGGCTCCGGCCGGGCTTCACTTGCTCACGCTGGATGAACTGCGGCAGCTCATCGAGCGCGAATGCTATTGAGGGATGTCAGTGCGCGCCGAGCTTGGTGCGCACCACATACTGCGGCTTGCCCTTCTGCATCATGAACAGACGGCCGAGGTATTCGCCGATCAGGCCGAGCATCAGCAGTTGGATACCGCCGAACACCAGGATGCCCGCCGAGATGGACGCCCAACCAGGAGGGTTGCCATGGGCGACGCTTTCATAGACCACGTACATGGCCAGCAGGAATCCGGCGACGCTGAAGAGGAACCCGATCGCGCTCGCC
The DNA here is from genome assembly GCA_017998165.1 of Flavobacteriales bacterium. Classification (GTDB taxonomy): domain Bacteria; phylum Bacteroidota; class Bacteroidia; order Flavobacteriales_F; family PHOS-HE28; genus PHOS-HE28. Next base: position 19,969 of record JAGODO010000002.1, read on the forward strand.
ACACGCAACGGCATCACCGAGAAGTTCACGAACATGAACAGCCAAAGCCGGACGAGCTTGCGCAGCGTGTAGCTGCTGCGGCCCTCTTTCCGCGGTGCGTGCAACACCTGCAGGGTGCCGATGCGCTGCGTGTGCTCCAGTATGATCCCGTCGATGTAGGGGTAGGGACCGGTGTAGCGCAGGATCTCGTCGCACAGGAAGCGGTTGATGCACCGGAAGCTCGACAGGTACAGCCCCTTGGGTTTGTCCAGCAGGAAATTCGCGACCCGGTCGTTGAAACGGCTGCCGAGGTTGCGGAAGAAGTTGTGCTGCTTGCGAGCGTACTTCGTATAGATAACGTCCAGCTCCGGGTGCGAACGCGCGTATTCCAGCAGCTTCACCACCTCGCTCGGTGGGTTCTGGAAGTCATCATCGATGTTGATGACGTACTTGCCGTTGCACGCCGCGTAGCCGGCCATCACCGCGTTGTGCTCGCCGAAATTGCGGGCCAGGTCCACCGCCACGATCGGCATGGGAGCCTCCTTCACCAACCGCTGGATGACCTCCCAGCTGTTGTCCGGACCGCAATCGTTCACCAGGACCACTTCGATGCCGCCATCCACTTGGAGGTTCGCGAGTTCCCGCACCAGACGTTCGATGCTGCCTGCACCATTGTAAACCGGGATGACGATCGAGAGGGTGGTCACGCGATGGGGCGTTGGACAACGAGCAGAACGGAGCCTCCGTAGGGCAAGGGTACTCCTCTGCGGATCAACAGTCGTTCCGCGCCCAGGCAGGTTTTGAACGCGTTGTTCACCAAGGGGTGGAAGGGTCGCACGTCGCTGGCACCGGTGGAGCTGGCAAGCTTGCGCTGCAGTACCATCAGCGGGAACAGGATCGTGTTCCAATAGGAACCGAACACGATGCGGAATCCGGCCCCCTCGAACAGCTTGATCGCGCCCGAACGCGTGTACCGATGCGATTGACCGACCGCACGATCATGGTAGGAGAGCATCCATTGATAGGCCGCCAGATTGATGATCGCATGCCCACCCGGTTTAAGCACACGGAGGAATCCGCTCACCGCCGCGTCCGTGTCCAGATCATAGCCGAGCACGTCCAGGCTGATGAGCGCATCGAATGACCCGTCCGGATAGGGCAGGGCATCCACCGAGCCCTTTGTAACAGTGGCTCCTGACTTGGCCCGCGCTGCGATACAGGCCTGTTCGGAAATGTCCAGCCCATGAAGGTGCGCAGCGGGGTGCGCAGCGCGGATCAGCTTGAGCATGCCCCCCGTACCGCAGCCCGCATCGAACAGGTCCGTGAACACCGGGACGTACTTGTTCAGCGCTTGTAGGATATTGGTGTGAAGCCCGTGATACCACCACATGGTCTCCTCCACTTCCTCCATAAGCGTGTATTCCACGCTTTCCATCCCGGCCTTCATGCCTTCACGCCCTTATAGGCTTGGTAGCCCTTCCTGTCCCGCAAGTAGTCCTCTTCGGTATAAGGTTGGTCGCAGAACACTGCGATCACCGTATCGGGTCCGTCGAAGGTCAAGTGGTTCCAAAGCCCGGGAGGGATGGAAAGTCCTTGATCGGCACTGGCGAGTTCCACGGTGATCGTGTCGCGCCCATCGTCCACTCGCACGGACACGCGCCCTCGGAGACAGACCACCACCTGCGTGCAATCGCGATGCGCATGGTTCCCGCGCACACCACCGGCGGGTACGTCGGTAACCGTGAAGACACGCCGCACCGGAATGCCAAGACCTTGAGGACCGATATCGGGGATCACGGTGAGCACACCGTCGTCGCGTCTGTGCTGACCCAGCCGGATAAGCGAAAGGGAAGCGATGGTCGTGTTGTTCATCGCTGTACGGTAAAGAAACCGCGCACGGCCTCACAGACCCGTTGTTGATCGGTATCGGATAGTTCCGGATACAACGGCAATGAAAGAACTGTTTCGGCGAGGCGCTCGGTGACCGTCATGGGGCCCTTGCGTATCCACGGGCGGTAAGCGGGTTGTTGGTGAACGCCGAACGGATAGTGCACCCCCGCGATGATCCCACGTTCGGCCAGGTGTGCCCGGAGCGCTTCCCGCTGGGACAGGTCAAGCAGTTCGATCACGTACAGATGGTACGCATGCGTGCATCCCGCTCCTACGGTCGGAAGCTTGATGGGCAGGGCCTTCAGTTGCCTCGTGTATGTCCCGGCAAGCACGCGGCGACGTCCGGTCTGCGCGTCCAAGTGCCGGAGTTTCACCGACAGGATGGCGGCCTGGAGCGGGTCGAGCCGGCTGTTCCAACCTTGCACCAGGCTGTATTGCGGTTTTTCCCAGCCGTACTGACGGAGCAATCGGAGCTTGATCGCCAAGGCATCATCGCTCGTGAGCACCATGCCCGCATCACCGATCGCGCCAAGATTCTTGGTAGGGTAGAAACTGAAGGTGGAAACGTGCCCGAAAGCGCCGACTTTTTTGCCCTGCCATTCGGCCGCGTGGGCTTGGGCGCAATCCTCCACGAGGAACAGGCCGTGCTTGGCGCACACTTCCCCAAGCGTTCCCAGGTCGGCCGGATGACCATACAGATGCACGGCGATGATGGCTTTGGTCCGCGATGTGATCAACGCTTCCGCCGCGACGGGATCGATCGTGCGGGTGCGCGGGTCGACGTCCGCGAGGACCGGTACCGCGCCCGCCATACCGATGGCTGCGACCGTGGCCACGGCCGTGTGCGATACGGTGATCACTTCGTCACCATCACCGATACCGAGCGCCCGCAAAGCCAGATGGATGGCATCCGTGCCGTTGTTCACCCCGATGCCATGGGCCGTACCGATGTATCGCGCGAACGCGCTCTCGAGATCAGAAACCGTTGTGCCCAAGATGTATCCCGGCCCGTTCAGCACACCACGGATCGCCTCATCTATCTCTTCTTTCAAGGCCAGATAACCCGCACGCGGATCGGAGGTGTGAACGGGCGTTTCCTTCATCGGTCGCTGGTGCATGCTCAAGGGGAGCGAAAAGTAGAGGCCCGGAAAGGTCTGGAAGATCCCGGCCGGGATGAAGATGAACGCACATTTGTTGGCGGTCAGAAAGTCCACCCGTCACTCGGTTCAACAGGTCGGGGTGGACAGCGGCCGCAGCGGCGTGCCCGGCGCCCGTTATCGGCCCCTAACCTTGTGCGTCGTCGTATCGCGACCCTTCGCATGGCCATATTGACCGGAAAGACCTTCATCGAGCGTCGTTGGGCGCTGCTCATTCTCATCGCGCTGGTCTTCCGCGCGCTGTATGTCTTCTATCACATCCGGGAGTGTACGCCGGACACGCGCATCGGCACCTTCGCCATCTATACAGGCGACACGGAATCGTATCTGCTGCCCATCGAGAACTACATCGAACATGGCGACTACAAGCCGGACTATCGCCTGCCTGGTGTAGGGGTCCCGTACTGGGTTTTCCGATCCGTTCTCGCACCGGAAGCCGCACGCGATGCCCTCGTCATCTTCCAATGGTTGCTCTCAGGCATCAGTGTTTACCTGCTGGCGCTGATCACCCTGAGATGGACAGGATCAACGCGGACTTCGATCATTGTTTACATTTTGTTCCTGCTCAGCGCGTACTCCAGCTGGTTCGACCCGGCGATCTCATCGGACAGTCTTTCCGTCACCGTGCTCATTTTTCAGGTGTACGTATTTCAATTGGCGATGGAGCGGCAACGGGTAGGGCTTGTCATACTCGCCGGACTGCTCCTGACCTGGTTGGTGTTTTTGCGGCCGGTGAGCGCCGCGCTTGTGCCGGTGGCCGCTTTTCTGGTCTGGCGCAAATGGAACGGGGACCGCGCGCTGCGGGCGGCGATCCTCTTCTTGGTGCCGTTCGCGGTGATCGATGGCGCTTGGGCAGTCCGCAACCTCCGGGTGAACGGTCAGTTGAATCCGCTCACCAACGAAGGGGTCATGCCCGTGTACGTGACGGACGGGCGTTGGTGGGAGGTCATGAAATTCATGCAGTGCTATGGCGGCGACTACATCTGGTGGAATCCGGGGACCACGATGCGCTGGTTCGGCGTCTGGAAGGGTGGTGGTGCCCTAGACGATGAAGGTCGAAAGGCTGAACCTCCGCCGCCGTACGCCTATGTTCCGGCCTATGACCAGGACAGCCTGCAACTCGTCGCGAACGATGTGCGCCTGCTGGCCACCGGAACATTGTCCCATACGGATTCGCTCGTCACGGCGGCGAGCATCGCTTCCCGGTTGCAGCGGTATTCTGAAGCGTACAAAAAAGGCGCACCGTTCAACTACCACGTCATGAGCCGCCTGCGGATGCTGAAGAACGAGATCGGGCAGAACGGGACCGAATCACTGCTGCTCCGCCCCTTCGGAGCGTTACCCGCTTGGGAGAAGGGCTGGAAACTGCTCCAGGTCGGGCTTTTCCTCTTCAGCTTGGTGGTCGGTGGGCTGGCCATGCTGCTGATGCGTTGGGTCCCGGGTGCTGAGGGAACGACCTTCCGTGCATGGGTGCCTTGGTTCACCTTGTTCACGATCCTCATCTACCCCTTCGGCTTCCGGATGTGCGAGTGGCGCTACCTGGTCATGGTCTTCCCGCTGCTCTTGATGATGGCCGTGATCGTGAGCGAGGCGCTTTGGGTGCGCTTCGGCCCTTCGGCCAGGAGGGGTACTTGATCAACGCGTCTTGTAGCGCCAAGGCTCAGCCCGCAGCAACACGGTATCCCGCCACGAGCCGGGCTCGAACTCCCGGTCAACCGGAACAAAGCCATCCTTGGAGATGTGCAATTGGACCGGAGGGCAGTTCAGGCCTCCCGAAATATCCGTGAACTCGAACCGACCGGAATCGTTCGTCAGTTCGTACTCCCCCTCGTATTCTCCACCACCGAACCGTTCGCGCACCCGTGCGCCTCGGATCGGCGCTCCGGTCTTCGCATCCAGTACCACCGCACCCACAGTACGATAGCAGTCGCACGCGCACAACGAGCAAAGGCATCCAGCCAGGAGGAAACGCCGCATCATCTGATCGACTACAGGCACTTGAACTGATCGAAGGGCTCCAAGCAGTCGTTGCATTTCCAGAGCGCCTTGCACGCCGTGCTGCCGAACGCCGAGACCATCACCGTGTTCTTCGAGCCGCACTGCGGGCATGGCACCACCGGCGCTTCACCTTTCAGCGCACGGATGTCCGCCGTCTTTTCCGGCGGCGCGATACCGTAGGCCTTCAGCTTGCGCTTACCCTCATCGCTGATCCAGTCCGTGGTCCATGCAGGGGAGAGGACCTGGATCACTTCCAAGTTGTCGATCCCGGCGTCGCGCAGTTCTTTCTCGATGTCCTGCCGCATCGCATCCATCGCCGGGCAGCCCGAATAGGTGGGCGTGATGGTCACGATGACCTTCTCGCCTTCAATATCCACTTGGCGCAGAACACCCAGCTCGCGCACGCTGATCACCGGGATCTCCGGATCGGTCACGCGGTCCAACACGGAAAGGACATGCTCTTTGGTGGTCATGGACGTGCTACTGGTTCACCGCCAAGAGGCCAAGAACGCAACGGACCCGCAACGTGGTATCGGCGTGGCGCATGCTTGGCGCTCTTGGCGTCTTGGCGGTGGAAAAACTCACCAGGTAGCGCCGGGATGCGCCCGATGTAAACTCTGCATCTCCGCCAGCAGCAATCCCATGTGCTCGCTGTGCTTGCCCTGCCGCCCACCGGACATCATGAAACCATCCGCAGGGCGCTTCAGCGTTGCTTCGGCCAGCACGGCATCCACCTTCTCATCGAACGCGGCTTTGATCGGGGCCATGTCCGGCGCGATGCCGGCCTTTGCGAGCACCGCATCAACTTCATCGGTCGCGAAGAGTTCGCCGGTGTAAGTCCATAGGTCGTCCAGCGCCGTTTGCGCGCGCCGGTGACTTTCCTCGGTGCCATCGCCGAAGCGGATCATCCAGTCGGCGCTCGTTTTCAGTTGGTAGCTGATCTCCTTGACCGCCTTGGCGGCGATGGCGGCCACTTGCGCATCCTTGCTGTCCATCAGCGCCTGCTGCAAGGGCAGGTGCATGGCGTCGAAGAGGAAACTCCGCGCCATGGTGTGCGCATAGTCACCGTTGGGTTGTTCAACCAGCTTCACATTGGTGAACTGGCGGTCGGTGCGCAGGTACGCGAAGTCATCCTCCGTGCGGTTCTTTCCTTCCACCTGCCCGGCGTACTGCAGATAGTTGCGTGCTTGGCCGATGTGGTCCAGCGCCCGGTTGGTGAGGGCGATGTCCTCCTCCAATTGCGGCCCGTGCCCGCACCACTCGCTCAAGCGATGGCTCAGGATCAGATTGTCATCGCCGCGCCGCAGGCAGTAGGTGAAGAGAGCGTCTTTTTGGGTCATGGGGCCCGGTTGTCGGTTGTCCGTTGTTGGTTGTCACTCTGCCGATGCTTGTGGGGTTCGCTTCGCGGTTGTAGCCGTCCAGCCTGATAACGGGCAACCGACAACCGACAACGGCATTTCAGATGTACTTCGCGCCCTCCGGCATGATGTAGAAGGTCGGATGCCGATACGTTTTGTCGTCGGCAGGGTCGAAGAGCATCGCGGCATCATCCGGTTGGCTGGCGCTGATCGCGGCGGCCGGAACCACCCAGATGCTCTGACCTTCCTGCCGCCGGGTGTAAACGTCCCGGGCGTTCTCAATGGCCATTTGCGCGTCGGCGGCATGCAAGCTGCCCACATGCTTGTGGTCCAAGCCGCGCTTGCTCTGGATGAAGACCTCCCACAGAGGCCAGTTGTTCGGGTTCTCGCTCATGGTTCGGTTGTCAGTTGTCCGTTGTCGGTTGTCAGGCTGCCGGACAACCGACAACCGACAACCGCCAACTAGGCGGCTTTGCGCTTGGCCTTCTTCGCCGCGTAGGCCATGGCCGCTTCGCGCACCCAGGCACCTTCGGTGTGGGCCTTGTTGCGCGCGGTCAGGCGCTCTTTGTTGCAGGGACCATTACCCGCCACCACGTTGTTGAACTCGGTCCAGTCGATCTTGCCCCAGTCGTAGTGGTTGGTGGCCGAGTTCCACTTCAGTTCCGGATCGGGGATCGTGAGGCCGATCACTTCCGCCTGCTGCACGGTGCGGTCGATGAAGATCTGGCGCAGTTCATCGTTGCTCTGGCGCTTGATCTTCCACTTCATGCTCTCGGCACTGTGGGGGCTGTTGGCATCGCTGGGGCCGAACATCATCAGGCTCGGCCACCACCAGCGGTCCAATGCATCCTGCGCCATTTCGCGTTGCTCCGGCGTGCCCTTGGCCAGGACGCCCATGATCTCATAGCCCTGGCGCTGGTGGAAGCTCTCCTCCTTGCAGATGCGCACCATCGCGCGCGCGTAGGGGCCGTAGCTCGTGCGGCAAAGCATGACCTGGTTCATGATGGCGGCACCATCCACCAGCCAGCCCACCGCACCGATATCGGCCCATGTGAGGGTAGGGTAGTTGAAGATGCTGCTGTACTTGGCCTTGCCGCTGTTCAACGCATCGATGGTCTCTTCACGGGAAGTGCCGAGCGTTTCACAAGCGCTGTAGAGGTACAGCCCATGGCCGGCTTCGTCCTGCACTTTCGCCAAGAGGATGGCCTTGCGCCGCAGGTTCGGGGCGCGGGTGATCCAGTTGCCTTCCGGCAGCATGCCCACCACCTCGCTGTGCGCGTGCTGACTGATCTGCCGGACCAGTGTCTTGCGGTACTTCTCCGGCATCCAGTCCTTGGGCTCGATCTTCAGTTCGGCGTCGACCTTGGCTTGGAACTGTTCCTCCAGTTTGGTGCTGTCCATCAGGTTGTGTGCTGAGCGTGGCGAAAATAGGGGAGGACGCCCCGCCGGGAACGGACGAACGTCAGGTGATGAACGATCGGGGCCTCGTGGCTGTTCATGCACGTCACCCCCGCACAAGATACCCCGCTATTTTCGCCGACCCTGATGAACCCACCATCCGCCCGCATGGCCCGCTTCCATTCCCTACAGGTCGCTGACGTGAAACAAGAAACGGCGGACGCCATCGTGGTAAGCCTGCGCGTACCCGCCGAGTTGAAACCGGAGTTCGCGTTCATCCATGGGCAGTACCTCACGTTGAAACTCTTCGTGAACAATGAAGAGTTGCGCCGGAGCTACAGTATCTGCAGCAGCCCGCTGGATACGGATGAGATCCGGATAGCGGTGAAAAAAGTATCGGGCGGACGTGCCTCCACACAGCTCGTGGACAAGCTGAAGCCGGGCATGACCCTGGACGTGATGACCCCGATGGGCAACTTCCACACGGCGCTGGACCCGGCGAACGCCAAGCATTACGTCGCTTTTGCCGCAGGAAGCGGCATCACGCCCATCCTGAGCATCCTGAAGACGGTGCTACGTACAGAGCCGAAGAGCCGCTTCACCCTGTTCTATGGCAATTCGGACGTGGACCGCATCATCTTCCGCGAGCGGTTGGTAGAACTCAAGGCCCACCACCCCGACCGGCTGGACGTTCACCACATCCTCACCAAGGGAGTGGACGAGGACAAGCTGTTCAACGGGCGTATCACGGCGGACAAGGCGAAGGAGCTGATCGGGCGTTTCCTTACCGACGCCCTGCACAAGGAGTTCTTCATCTGTGGCCCCGAGCAGATGATGGTGAACGTGAGCGAAGCCCTTGAAAAGACCGGTGTGCCCAAGAAGCAGATCCATATCGAACTCTTCAATACCCCGGTCAGCACGGATGCGAAGAAAGGGACGGCACACGCCACCTCTCCCAGCGCATCAGGGCGATCGTCTGTGAAAGTGGTGCTCGACGGCCGGGAGCACGAGATCGAGATGGACCCCAAGGGTGATGCCGTGCTCGATGCCGCGATCGACGCCGGCTTGGACGTGCCCTATGCCTGCAAAGGGGCCGTATGCTGCACCTGTAAGGCCCGCGTGCTGGAGGGACAGGTGGAGATGGCCATGAACTACGCGCTCACCGATGAAGAGGTCGCCGACGGCTACGTGCTCACCTGCCAGACCCATCCGCGCAGCCCGCGCGTGGTGATCGACTACGATCAGCACTGAAAATGGAGAACGGACATCGTGCTGATGTCCGTTCAAGAGGTCGCCTGCCGATGAAGGCGGCGGCGTGGTCTACTTGGTATCCATCTGGGCGCCCAGCAGGGCCATCTTGAGCTGGATGTTGGCCAAGTACGCATCGTTGTGGGCGAAGCTCTCCTTGGGGCCATCCCATTGGATGATCGCGCTCGGGAAATCCAGATAGAACTGGTCGCCATAAGCGAATTTGTCCGATGCCTCGAGATTGATCGCGAAGGAGGTGGACTTGTACTTCATCTGTTCCTCCGGCAGGCGCGTGTCGATCACCACGGTCTTGTCCCTGTAACCCTCCTTGCTCGCACGCACCGTGTAGTAGCAGTCCATATCGAGGTCGAGAAGGAAGGACGATTTCTTTTTTTCCGGGCTCAGTTCGAACGCCTCACCATTGTCCTTGAACACCGTGAGGGTGATCATGTCGGAGGGCCCACCGTTGGCGGTCACATGGCACTCCACCGGCAGGTACATCTCTTTGTGCGGCCCTTCCTGCGTGTTCCTGTCCTTGTTCTTGTTCTTGCTTTTGTTCTGTGCGTTCGCGCTGCCGACAAGCGAAAGAGCGGCACAGAGCGGGAGGATTCGAAGGAGCATGATCCGATGGTTCTGCGGTTTTTACGCTGGGTCGCCGTTCAGGGTTCTGTCAGCCGGCTTTGCGCAGGGTCGCGGCACCCGCCGCGCCCGGAAAACGGAGATACACCGTCGCGCCTTCGCCCTCGCACGCTTCGGCCCAGCATGCACCACCGTGTTTCTGCACGATGCGTTGCACGATGGCCAGGCCGATGCCCGTTCCCTCGAACTCGTCGCTCTTGTGCAGCCGTTTGAACACGCCGAAGAGCTGCTCGCTCTTCTGCGCGTTGAAGCCGATGCCGTTGTCGCTGATCCTGATCACATGGTCGTCTTCCTGAACGGAATGGGATATGCCGATCCGGGCCTGGTCACGGGTGCGCGTGAATTTCAGCGCGTTCGAGATCACGTTGTTCAGGACCACCTGCAGCATGGCCTTGTCGGCCGGAACGATCGCGAGTCCCGCATCCGGCATGGTGATCTCCACACGGCGATCCCTCAGGTCGAGCGTCCCGAGGCATTCGATCACGGCTTCGCGCAAGTCCACCTCCGAGCGATGGACCTGCTGCGTATCGGTACGCGCGAAGCGCAGAAGGTCATCCACCAGTGCGATCAGACGGGACGTACTGCGATGGATCCGTTCGCTGACGTCACCGATCTCCCCGTCCTTCCGGGCGCGGGCGAGTTCGCTCAGGTGGTCCGTAAGGGACCTCATGCCTTTGAGCGGTGAGCGCAGGTCGTGGGCCACGGAATACGAGAATGCTCCAAGGTCATCGAGCGCCTCCATCAACTGTTTTGTGCGCACGGCCACACGCCGGTCCAGATCGTGGTTCAATTTCTTCAACCTCGACTCTTCCTGTTTGCGGTCAGTGATGTCCTTGATGATGGCCTGGAACAGCGCCTTGCCATCCGCCGTCCGTCCTTGATAGGTCGCGGTCATCAGGCAGTCCAGCGTGGCTCCTTGCGGTGTCCGCAACGTGATGTCCACGTTCGTGAAGGCCTTGCCATCCTGATGCTTTCCCATCGCTTCCAGCAGCGCCTGATGTTCCAGTACGAACGGAGCGATTTCCGAGCCCATTAGTTCGCTCCGATCCACGCCCATCAAACGTTCGGCGGCCGGATTCACGTCCTGGAGCCGGCCCGTCTCGTCCGCGATCACGATCGGGTCACCGGCCGAATCGAACACTTGCCGGTAGCGCTGGAAGAGCCTCTCGCGTTCGGCGCGGAGGGCGTGTACCTCATAGGCCTGTTCGATGCGGAGCTTCAGATCGATCGGGTCCCAGGGTTTGGTGATGTAGGCGTGGATACCGCCCTTGTTCACCGCGTCGATGACCGCCTCGATGTCCGAAAAACCGGTGAGCATGATGCGGATCGCGCGGGGATGGCTCTCGCGCACCTTCGCCAGGAACTCGGCCCCGCTCATGACCGGCATCCGCTGATCGCTGATCACCACATGCGCCGGGGCTGCCTCCAAAAGAGCCAGTCCTTCCGCCGCGCTGCTCGCTGTGCGCACATCGAATTCCCGCCGGAAACCGGCCCGGAAGGCCATGAGGTTACCCTCCTCGTCGTCAACGTAGAGGACTTTGATGCGTTCGTCCGGGTTGCTCATGCGCGCTTGGCCACGGCCATGGGTTGGGTGTTGGGCAGGATGATGCGGAACATGGAGCCTTCATTCTCCACGCTGTCCACCTCGATGCGTCCGTTGTGCTTCTCGATGATGCTGTGCGCGATCGACAGGCCGAGACCGGTTCCTTCGCCCACCGCCTTCGTGGTGAAGAAGGGCTCGAAGACCCGGGCCCGGACTTCCGGTTTCATGCCGATGCCGTTGTCCAGGATGGAGATCACCGTATGGCCTTCCGCCTGCTCGCTGATGACCCTGATCAGCCCGCCCTGTTCACCATGCCGTGCGATCACCGCCTGCGTAGCGTTGTTCAGCATGTTCATGAACACCTGGTTCAACTTGCCGGGGAAACACTCCAGTACTTCCAGCGCGTTCAGTTGCAGTTCCACCTGAACACGGTCCTTCAGCTGCGGCCCGAGGATGTTCAAGGTGCTGCGGATACCATCGTTCACATCCACGGACTTCAGATCACCTTCGTCCAGGCGGCTGAACGAACGGAGCCCGCGCACGATCTCGGCCGTCCGGTTCGCGCCTTCTTCCATGCTGTGAAGGATGTCGCCCACTTCCTTGATCGTCTCGTCCAGCCCCAACTGTTGCTCCAAGGCGGCGACTTGTTGCGGGGCACCATGCGCGCGGTACGCGCCGAGCACCTCCAGCAGGTCCGCCATGTCCCGTTTCAGCGGAGGTATGTTGCTTCGGATATAGTTGATCGGGTTGTTGATCTCGTGTGCGATACCCGCCGTAAGCTGACCGAGTGAAGACATCTTCTCGGCCTCCACCAACTGGCTCTGCGCCTGCTTCAACTGGTCGAGGCTTTGTTGCAACTGCTCGGTGCGCTCGGTCACCTTCTGCTCCAGGATCACGTTCTGGTCGCGGGTGATGCGGGCATTCTCCTGGGCGGAAGCCAGCGCCTGGGCCTGCGACTGTTCTTTCTCCTTGCGCAGGATGTTGATCCGGTCGGCCAGACCGAAGCTGAGCAACACGCCTTCGATCACCGAGCCCACGGGCATGGCATAGATGGTCCATGTGTTGTACGGCAGAACGCCTTCGTCCTTCAAGACGAAGAGCACGACGCCGATAAGGAAGCCCGACCACGCCAGCAGGAAGAAGCGCGCCTGCCTCGATCCACGGCGCACCGCGACGATGGACATGGCGAGCAGGTACATGGCCGACATGCCCGACGCCATCTGTCCGACCTTGTAGCCGACCCAGGGATCACCGAACATGAACAGGACAGCTATCGCGCCGAGCACCAGGTACACGATGGGGGTCAAGCGGTGCAGGACCGGCGTATATGCACGGGTATTGATGAAGCCCTTCGCGAATTCGAATCCAAGGGGAATGGCCACGAGTGAGAACAGCAGGCTCGCCCTGGGGGTCAGCCATTCGCTTTGAGCGACCAGGTCGAAGGGGCCATACCCCTGCAGGGATAGTTGGGCCGCGCATACGGTAACGGTGGACAGCACGTAGAGGAAGTAGTTGCGGTCCCGTGTACTGAGGAAGATGAAGAAGTTGTACAGGGCCAGCACGAGCATGATGCCGACATACGCACCGATGGCCGGATAGCGTGCCGTCACCAGCCGTTCGATCGCCGCGGAGGTCCCCAGCATCATGGCCGCGTGGATGGGCTTGAAGCTGCGCATGCGCACTACAACCTCGGCCTTTTCCCCTGGTTCGAGCGGGAGCGGGAAGGCGTACTCACCTTGTGAGCGCATCGTGTCCCCGTCCATGCGCGCCAATCCCGACCTCGCGATCTGCTCGTAAGCGCCCTCGCGGTGGAGGTACACATCGAGTTCATCGATGGCCGCATACGGGATACCGATGGAGACCATGCGCCGGTCGCTCTCGTTGCTCACCCCGAACCTCAGCCAGTGAGCGGTCTTGCTCAGCGCGAAACGGGGAATGGCCGTGCTCTGCTCCAGAGCGCCGAATTCACTGGGAAGCTCGCCTGCCTGGAGGGTCCCGGTGGTATCCGCGAAGTATCGCGCGGCTCCTCCGACCGGTCCGACAACACCTGCGCCGTGGATGATGACCTGGCCGCAAGCGTCGGACTTGGCCACACAGAGGGAGGCCGAAAAAAGCAGGATGGTGAACGGTCGCATGGCGCGCTTGTACGCGCCCTTCCATGCCTCGCGTTACATCCGGTCAGGCGGCCCAGTGCTCGCGGAGCGGATCACCGTTGCGCCCGATGGACATTCCCTCCAACCACACGTCGTAACTCACTTCCAATGGGCGGCCTTTGGGCTTCTCGGACCTGCGCTGGCAGGGGTGGAGGCGCAAGCTGAGTATCCGGTGGCGCTCCCGATCGTCAGCGTCCATCAACGCGGTGAGATCGCGGATGGACATGGCGTGCGACCGCATATCGCCCAAGGGATAGGCGAACACGCCTTTCTCACCGATCTCCGCGATCTCCTTGAAGCCGACGCGGGTGGTCCACGGAACAACGTATTCGGCCGCGACACACATCAAGGTCCGGGTTCCGAGCTGGCCAGCAAGGGCCACTCCTGCGGAGATGAGCAGCAACGGCACACCACGGCCCGCGAAACGGTGCGCGTTCCACAGTCCGGCGATCTCCGCCCGCTCGCCCAGGTCCAGCCCGGCGATCCGACCGGGCACGGTCCCGTCGATCTTGGCCAACGACCTCTCCATGGGCAATCCGGACGTTCCCGGGCTGAGATGCAATCGCATGCCGGCCACCATGTCCAGCGTTGGATGCTCCGCGACGACCACTACCACGTTCGGGTCAACGCACCAATCGATCTCGGGCAATACGACGCTGGTGACACCGATCTCGTCCAGTACGCGCAGATGCTCCATCAGGTAGCGTGCGCAACGCAGCTTGTCGTCCACGGCCCTGAAAGCCCTGATAGTGATCTGTTCCGCATTCATGCGTGTACCGGTTGGTGGATGTGGAAGAATTCGTTCAAGGGTCGGCGAAGGCTTCGGACCGAGGGCGGTTCCGCGTGGCCGAGACGCAGCAGGAAGAACGGCTCGGAGGCATGGGCAGGGAAGTGGCTCAGCGATCCGATCAGGATGTCGGACAGTTCCTTCCGCTCATCCATGGAGTAGAGACCTCGGTGGTCGAAGCGCTCGTGCAATCCCATGAAAACAGGTGCTGAGATGGGTTGTACAGCCAGCCCCGCCTTCGTGGCGGCCAGCCAGAGACGTTGCACGGCACGACCGCCTTCCAAGGTGTTCTCCCGTGTGAACCCCGGGATCCGCACCAGTGCGATGGCCGCGGATGTGGCGATCACCTTCCGCGAGAATTTCTCGAATCCGCGCCCGCCTTTCCAATCGCGGAGCATGGCTACCGCCTCGGCATCGGCAGCGACGCTGATGCCTGTGCGGTCGGAAAGACCGAGGTCGAGCGTCCGGATGTCAACACCATCCCCGGTGCGTTCGGCTTCGGCCGGGGTCCACCGCATTTCCCGGGAGAACATGTCCAGGTGACTCGCTGGATTGAGCATACGCACCCGCTCGGCCGCTCCGCAAAGCGCCGCGATCTTCTCGATGACCGGGCGGCCGGTGACGATCTGTACAAGCGCTTCCGGTACCGTTTCGGTGACGGTATTGCGGAGTTCTTCCAGGATCAGGGGATCAAGGTCCGCATTGCTCGCTACCCTTCTGTTCGTACAACGCATAGCGATCACCGCGCTCAGCGGGTCGGTCTGTGCCGTGGTCCCAGGAGAAGCGGTTGTTGCGATGGTCGCTATGAGTTCGGGCACCTCCTTGAACCCGTGCGTTCGGATGCTCAATGAAAGGCCGGCTTTCCCGGCTTCGAGACGCAAATTCTCCAAGCAACAGCCCAGGGCCAGGTGGGCATAAATACCCCCTGGATCGATCGTGCTGAACGCGCGGGCGGGATCCATGAAAAGCAAAAGGCGGCCTTCGTACAGGAGGAAGCGCCAAGGCTGACTATTCCCACCGGACGGTGCGAGCGCCGCAGCCCTCACCAGACGCCGCGCGATATCCGGCCCGATCGCGATCGCGTCAGGGACCGCATGCGCGACCAGTTCAGCCGCGCGGACCATTTGGTCAACGCCCAAGGCGTCCGGGATGGCAAACGCTGGTGCTGCTGTATCCGTCTTCTCTCTGGCCGCGCTGTCCGTCACCAATTCCTCCAGGTCGACGAACCAACGTCCGCTCTCCCGGAACTGGCCCAAGGCGATGCGCCTCGCCGTATCGGCCCCCAACGCGCCTCCCAGCACCACGCTGCTCGCCAGTTGCGGCCATGTGGTCACACTGCTTTCGATCTCCAGCATGCTGGCCTTCATCCGCTTGCTGAGCGTGTCCACATTGAGAATGGGCAGCACAAAAGGCAGCTTCTCCTCGTTTGTCTTCGCCTTGGCCGCGTCATCCGGATCCAAGTGATCGATCAGCCCGTGCAGGATGGGGCGGTCGGGTTCCAGGTCGAAGCGCTCCACGTCGAGCATCCCGCGATCGCTGGTGTCCATGATCACGGGGATCCGATGGGCTTTGGCCCGCTGCCGGCAGAGGATCTTCACGTCCACACTGTCGCACTCATCCACCAGCATGTCCAGCTTCCCGCCATCCGTGAGGAACGCATCGATGTTCTGGCGCGTGATGCCTTCGTTGAACAAGGTCACCTTCAGGAACGGATCGACCTCCGCGATCTCGCGCGCCACAATCACTGTTTTCAGGTTCCCCAAGCTTTGTACCCCGCTCCGGATGCGGTTCAGGTTGCTCAGGTCCAGCGTGTCGAAGTCGGCTATGCGCAGTTCGCCGAAGCCGCGCTCCAGGGCAAGGGTCAGGCAGATGCTCTGGCCTACGCTCAGCCCCACGACCCCGATCCGTAACCTTCCCAACTGTTCCTGTTCCTCCCTGGTGATCTTGTTCCGATTGCGGTCCGTACGCACCAGAGCGAACTCGGCCTCGTCCAGCAGATGGACCAGCCGTCCGGCCCATGGGTAGTGGACCCAAACGCCATAGTCCTGGTCCCGGACAGACCCCAAGTGGGCTTGTGCGGCCGCAGCGAGGTCGGCCTTGGCGAACTTGACCGAGGGATGGAGCGCGCGCACCAGTTCGGCGAGCTGCGCATGCAGTTCGTCATGCACCACGAGGGCGGGCGCACGCTTCAGCAGTTCATGCAGACGTTCCCGGTCGGCCGGGAGAGACAGCCTGAAGAACTCCGGCCGGTGGAGCATCCGGTCGGTTGCTGAAACGCGGGAGAGCGCTTCGAGCTTTAGGTCCATTCGTTCTGGCAGGAACGGGGCAATCTGAGAGGTTCCGGGCGAAAGCTAGCAATCAAAAAGTTATCAACAACTTATTCACGATCAGCCTGGCTGGAACCCCCTGCATACAGTGATCGTAGGAGAGGGACGAGAAACACAGTCCGTTCTCAACACCGCCGGCCATGAACATCTCCACCGCCACAGTTCCTTGCGTGCTCTACCTCGACGACAACGGACCGAACCGGCAGGCCTTTCAAGCCGCTTTCCGCAAGGAGTTCAAGATCCTTCTCGCCTCCACGGCGAACGAGGCTCTGCGATTGTTGGGTGAGCACACGGTGCATGTACTGATCGCTGACCAGCGCATGCCGGACATGTCCGGAAGCGAGGTGTTGAGACTGGTCCGAGACCGTCATCCTTCGGTGCGGCGGATGTTGGTGACCGCCTATGCGGACCTGCAGGCCATCGTGGATGCGCTGAACCAGGGGGGTGTGTGCTACTACATCCAGAAGCCTTGGGAGGAAGATCACGTTCGGCGGGCTGTGAGCGCCGCTTTCGCCGAATTCATGGCCGATGAAGAACGCACCGCATTGACGGCCCGCCTCATCGAGAGCAACCGGCAGCTGGAATTCGCCTTGCGCCAACGACTGCTCTCCTAGGCGGTCGTCACTCTTCCGTCGGATGGCCCCGCCCTGGTAGCGGCTGTCACGAAATGCGGGATCTTCGCCGCCCATGTTGCCCGTCTCTTGCCTCCGCCGTTCCGTTTGGGTCGCCGTACTCCATTGCATCATCGTTCAACCTGCGGTCAGCCAATGTGACCGTTGGCAACAACGCATCAAGTGCGGTATGTCCGTCGAACTCGACGTGAAGACCCACCGCTTCACCGGTATCGAAAAGCTGGTTTACCAGAACAACAGCCCGGATACGCTCCACCAGCTGTTCTTCCATTTGTACTTCAACGCGTTCAAACCCGGCAGTGAGATGGATCTGCGGTCGCGCACCATCGCCGATCCCGACCAGCGCGTGGGGGACCGGATCCTCACGCTGTCGCCTGCGGAACAGGGCGACCTGCATTGCGCCGCCATGTTCCAGGACGGCAAGCCGGTGCGGCTGGAGGAACTCGGCACCATCCTCCGGGTGGTCCTGGCCAAGCCCCTCCTGCCGAAAAAGTCCACAACGATCACGTTCGACTTCAACGGCCAGGTGCCGGTGCAGATCCGACGCAGTGGCCGGGACAGCCAGGAGGGTATCGCGTACAGCATGACGCAATGGTTCCCGAAGGTCGCCGCGTATGACCATGAAGGCTGGCATCCCGATCCGTACGTGGGCCGTGAGTTCTATGGGGAGTGGGGAGACTACGACGTGCGCCTGACGTTGGACAGCTCATATACGGTAGCCGCGTCGGGCGCATTGGAGAACGCGGCATCCATCGGGCATGGATACGCCGCGTTGACCAAACCGAAAAAACGCATGGACGGAAAGTTGGAGTGGCACTTCATCGCCAAGGACGTGCATGACTTCGGCTGGTCCGCGGATCCGGACTACACGCATCTGACCGCTCAGGTCCCCGGAGGGCCCTTGCTGCATTTCATCTATGAGGACAATGGTGAAAGCGCCCCGACATGGAAGGAACTGCCGGCCTACATGGTGAAGCACTTCCAGTTCATGGCCGCCCGGTTCGGCGCTTATCCCTATCCGCACTTCACGTTCGCGCAGGGCGGCGACGGTGGGATGGAGTACCCGAACCTGACGTTGATAACGGGCAGCCGGCGGTTGGGAAGCCTGGTCGGCGTGAGCGTGCATGAGAGCGTTCACAACTGGTACTACGGTATGCTCGCCAGCGACGAAGGCAGTTTCCCCTGGATGGACGAAGGCTTCACCGAGTACGCGAGCAGCGAAGTGATGCGCGAACTGTTCCCCGGACAGCAACAGGGGAGAACGCATGCCGATGCGACCGAAGCCTACCTGCAGCTCGCCGCGAGCGACGCACATGAGCCCATGAGCACGCACGCGGACCATTTCCGCACCAACCGGGGATACGGCGCCACGGCCTACAGCAAGGGCGAGTTCTTCCTCGACCAGTTGGGAGCGGTGATCGGGGACAGCACGCTGCACAGGGGATTGCTCCGTTACTACGCGGTCTGCCGGTTCAAACATCCGGAGCCGATCGATGTCCGCCGCGTGATGGAGAAGGAGAGCGGGATCCAGCTCGACTGGTACTTCGATGAATGGATCAATTCGACACGCGAGCTGGACTATGCGGTGAAGGCGGTGCTCGGACGCGACGACAGCACCTGGATCACGCTCAGGCGGGTGGGGGAGATGATCATGCCGGTGGACGTGGCCGTGGCCGATGGGGCCGGTGAGGTGTCCTTGTTCCACATCCCCCTGTCGCTGATGCTCGGTGCCCGGAAGGAGGGTCCGGAAGGCCGCCTCCAGACCGTTCTCGTTCCCTGGATATGGACCGATCCCGAGTACACGTTCAAATTGCCCGTTCCATTGGGCCGGTTGCGCCTGGTCACCCTCGATCCTCAGAACCGGCTGCCCGACAAGGATCGGAGCAACAACGTTGTGGAGTTGCCGTCCGGCACACAGGGGATCGTCAGGCCCTGACGCCCGCGCGGAGCAACTCGCTCAAGTGGCCATGGATCGCCGTCCCCGCGCTGTCCCAGTTGAGCCGCTCCTCGAACTGCGCGCGGCTCCGCAGGGCCATGGCACGGTAGGCTGAAGGATCGCTGAAGACCTCGGCGATGCGGTCGGCCCAGTCGCTCGCGGGCGCGTCCGGCGGGAACAGGTGACCATTGATGCCGGGTTTCACCACTTCGCCAACGCCACCCACGTCATTGGCGAAGGCGGGTACGCAGAAGGCATTCGCTTCGCAAAGCACCAGTCCAAGGCAATCCGCCAGGGTGGGCAGCAGCAGGAAATGCGATGAGGCGAACAGTGAATCGATCCGATCGCGGCCCTCCTGGGTCTCCTTCGAAATGAAGCCGTGGGCGGTGGCCCAAGCGGGCATAACATCCACCTCAGGTTGGCAGCCCACCAGATCGATGCGGGTACGCAGCCCACGTTCGTTCAGTATGCGCGCCGCTTCCAGGGCTTTCGCACCGCCTTTGAAGGCCCAATTCACCCCCATGAACAGCAACCGGCATTCGCCGTCGGGGCGCTTGTCCAGTTCCTGCAGGACCACATCCGTGTCCGGTGACCGGGTGAAATTCGCACCGAACGGCACCACACGGATCTTCGACTCGTCCACCCGATAGTGTTCACGCGCCGTTTGCGCCGCCCACTGGCTCGCGTAGATGGCCAGATCGCAATTGTCCAACGAGGCCTGTTCGAGCCGATGTCCTTCGGCCAGGTAACTCTTCGGATAGGACTTCCACGCCGGATCGCCCGCCAGAATGCCCGCGAACGTGGCATCCGTGTAGAACACCTTCGGGCGCTTGGTCTTCAGAAGGGAGATGGGGATGCTGCTGGGGGAGAAGATCATGTCGGAGCGGCTGGTCATCAAATGCTCGCGGATGCGCCGGGCGAAGAGCTCGGCCATGCGTTCGGTGCGCTCCACCGGGAACATCTCACCCAGCCGCGCCATCTTCGAGAGCTTGTTCACCGCTTTGTGCACGAACACCTGGTTCTTGGCCAGTTCCCCGAGATATTCCATGCACACGCCTTTGGCCTCCAATGCCTGAGCAACGTGGTAAACAGTGCCGCTCCAGGCGCGCACGTTCTTGGGGTCGTAGGTGGTGGCGTATGTTAGGCTCAGTCCCTCGGGGCGGTCGCTCTTGCTCATATCGGGCGCGGATACACGTAGCGGCGGAAAGTAGCGGGTCTTCATTCCCATGGCCGCATACCTGTTCGACAGGCGCCGCAGGAGGAACGACGGGACCGTGCTTTCAACATGTGGGGCAAATTTCCGGGTGTGCCGATGAATGAAAAGGGGCCATGGACCTTTCGGTACACAGCCCCCGGTTCATGATCAGTGGATCAGGCCGCGACCTCCTCCTCCTTGTGGCCGGTCACCAGCTTGTGCTGCAAGTCGCTCGGGACCGGCTGGTACGCATGGAATTTCTCCGCGTAGGTGCCACGTCCCTGGGTGAGACTGCGCAACGTGGTGCTGTACCGGTCCAGCTCGGCCAGCGGCGTGTGGGTCCTGATGATCTGGTAGCGACCCTGACCATCAACGCCCATCACGATGGAGCGTCGGCCCTGGAGGTCGGTCATCACATCGCCCATCAGGTCGGCGGGCACGCGCACCTCGACCTCCTGCACCGGTTCCATCAACTGCGGGTCCGCATTGTTGAAGGCTTCGCGGAACGCCTGCAGGCCGGCGATCTTGAAGCTGATGTCGTTGCTGTCCACGGGGTGCATCTTCCCGTCGTACACGATCACCCGGATGTCGCGTGCGGGCGATCCGGTCAGTGGTCCTTTGTCCATCTTCTCCATCACGCCCTTCAGGATGCTCGGCATGAATTTGTTGTCGATCACCCCTCCGACGATGCAGTTGTAGAAGACCAGCTTCCCGCCCGTGGCCAGGTCGAGCTCCTCCTTCCCGCGAACACTTACCCCGGTCGGCTCCGCTATGCCGTCGTACCAAGGCTCGATGCGCAGATGTACCTCGCCGAACTGGCCGCTGCCACCGGTCTGTTTCTTGTGCCGGTAGCTCGCGTCCGCACCCTTCCGGATGGTCTCCCGATACGGGATCCGCGGGGCCTGGAAATCAACGTCCACCTTGTAGTGGTGGCTCAGTTTCCACTTCAGCAGGTTCAGGTGCAGTTCACCCTGGCCGCCCACGATCTGTTGGCCCGTTTCCCGCTGGTACGTGAGCACGATGGTGGGGTCCTCTTTCTGGATCTCGAGAAGCGCCGCGTGCAGCTTCTCTTCCAGCTTCAGGTCCTTCGCTTTGATCACCTGCCGCAAGCGCGGCTCCGGAAAGGCGATGGGCTGGAGTTTGATCGACCTGCCCGGGGTGTGCAGTGTGTGGGCCGTCGCCGTGTCCTTCAATTTGATCGTGCCGCCGATGTCCCCGGCCACCAGTTTCTCCACCGGCCTGCGCTCATGACCGTCCAGGATGAACAGCTGGTTCACGCGTTCCGACCCGCCGCTGTTGTCGTTGATCAGGTCCATGCCTTCGCGCACCTCACCGCTCATCACCTTGAACAGGGTGATGTGACCGCTCTTCGGTTCGATCATGGTCTTGAAGGTGAAGAGCACGGCCGGGCCGCCGGCTTCGCAGCGCAATTCCCCACCGCCGACCAGTTCCTCCGCCGGCATCTCGATAGCGCTGGGGGCCACGTTGTCGATGAAGCCCATCAGGCGGCCGCTGCCCATGTTGCGCAGGGCGCTCAGGCAGAAGACAGGGAAGCACGAGCGCTTCATCATGCCCTGCTTCAGCCCCATGCGCATCTCATCCTCATCGAGCTCCCCTTTGTCGAAGTAGTGCTCCATGAGCGTCTCGTCGTTCTCGGCGGCTTTTTCCACCAGTTCCTTGTGCAGCGCCTCCGCCCGCTGCTTCTCGTTCTCAGGGATCGGTTGTTTCTCCGGTTTCCCCCCCGCGTCCTTGAAAACGTACATGGTCATCTTCAGCAGGTCGATGATGCGGTGGAACCCGTCGCCTTGTTCCACGGGGTATTGCATCACTGTGACCGCACTGCCGAAGTGCTCCTTCGCTTGTTCGATGGTCGCATCGAAATCGGCGTTGGCATGGTCGAGCTGATTCACGCCGATGATCACCGGACGCTCATACCGTTGCATGTGCTCCCAGACCAGGTCCGTGCCGACCTCAACGCCGTGGTGCGCGTTGAGCAGTAGCACGCAGGTATCCGCCACGCGCAGCGCAGGCACCGTTTCGCCGATCAGGTCGTCCAGGCCCGGCGTATCGATGATGTTGATCTTGTAGTTCCTCCACTCGGTGTGCAGCACGGTGCTGTACACGCTGCTTCCTCGCTCGTGCTCCAGATCGTGGTAGTCGCTCACCGTGTTCTTGTCTTCGACCCGGCCGCGGCGTGGAATAAGACCCGCTTCGAAGAGCATGGTTTCGGCCAGCGTGGTCTTGCCGCATCCGTGGGAGCCCAGCAGCACGACGTTCTTGATGTGCTTGTCATCGAACACTTTCATGGTTGGTAGGGTTGGTTGGTTGAACGTTCCCCACCGTGGAGGTCGCCCTCTTCCACCAGCCCCTTTTCCCTAGCAGGAGCGGCGGCAACAGGTTGACGCGCGGAGGATGGCTTTGAAATTAACCGTTCTCCCGGTTCCCAACCAAACACCACTCGAATTCAGGGGTTCGGCCAACGACAAAGCCCCGATACCCAGGCCCAGGACGAAGCTCCGGGGTCATCCGGGGTCGGGGCTCTGAATGGTACGGTAGGGGGAGACCTAGTTGAAGACCTCGATCGCCCGCTCACCTTGGAGCTTGCGGAAGCGGTTCACCACCTCCTCATAGCTCGTTGGCAGGTTCAGGTCCTTGAACGGGCAGAATTCCACGGCACCGCTGTTGCTGTACTCGCTGTAGCACCGTTTCGTCTCCTCTGTTCCATTGCTGGTGTTCTGCATCCGCTTCTCCATCAACTTCCGTCGGGTGTTGGTTCCATCGCCGCTCCTTGCAAAAGCGACGGGTCGAATATACAGGGGCTGTTAACCATGGGATAACAATGGCCACCCGGACTTGTTCGGCGGCTTTCCATGAAGAGGGCGGCGTTGATGATCCTCCGTCAACGCTCCCCGCAGGACCCGACGAGGAGGATACTTTCGCCTGAAAGACCTCATCCGATGAGACGTATTATCGTTCTGTTGGCCGCGCTCAGCCTCAGCGCCACGGGTTTTGGCCAGGTGAACGCCAAGGGTACGTTCCAACTGGGCCTGGGTGCGAGCTTGGGGGTGTTCAACACGAAGTTCGAGAACAGCTTTGCGCTGCCGGGAACCGCTCGGGTTTCCAATTCTTCGGAGGATGGTGCAGCGACCATCTCCTATCCACTGGACCTGCAAGGGGGGCTCTCTGACCGTTTCAGCTTGGGGCTTTGCCTGGAACCCGGCCAGTACATCGATTCGGCAGGCACGCACCCCAATGGCTTCTTCATCCTGAGCATCGAACCGCGGTTCTATGTGCTGAACAAGGAACACTTCGCCATCCACCTCAACGCGGACCTGGGCATCAGCGCGCTGCGCATACGGACGGGGGAAGGGACCTCGGCGGAATTCGACGACTCCTACGCCGGCGGGCATTTCCGCTTCGGGGCCCAGGCGCAGTACTACTTCGGCAACACATTCGGCCTGAACTTCGGGTTCAAGCTCGCCAGCCACAGCCTGAAGTGGCGCGACCGTGATCCGGGGAACTCACTGCTCGACCAGATCGACTATGAAGCCGAGCTCAAGACAAGTGGTGTTCAATTCCAGCTGGGGGCGCAGGTGAAATTCTGAAGAAGAAAACGGAGAGCCCCGGTTGAAACTCCGGGGAATGCGGAGTGGGACGGGAAACCGTAGCGCAGGTCAATGGCGAAGGTGAACCGGGAATGGACGCGGATGAACGTTGATAGCGCTGCGGTTCAACTGCCGTGGCGTCGCGAGGAGATGCCCTCCCGCGTTCATTCACGGTTTTTCTCTTCGCAGCCTCAAGGATGCATTCCGAGGCGACGAACCGGATCAAGTTGAACCTCAGAGAATGTCGAAGTCCATCGCCTGGAAGCGCACGCGGGCGGCCGTGAGCTTGCGGTCCTTGCCGGTGAGGTCCTTGAAGATGAGGTTCAACGGCGACGGGCGGAAGCGCATCGGGACATTGAGGTAGAAGGAGCCGCCCCAGCGCATCGATGGGTCCAGTCCGATCCACGTTTTCATGCGGACGCTACCGGTCTCCTCCGGGGCGCAACCATCGAAGCGTTCGCTCGGATAAGAACCCAGCACGTAACGCGCACCGAATTGCGAGCGGTCGCTCAACAGCATGCGCTGTTCACCGCTGCGTTTCAGCTTGTAGCGATAGGTCGGATGCGACAGCCGCCAGCGGATGGCCGCATCGCTCCATACCCGTTCGTAGTCTGTTGAAGCCTTCGCATCACGGCAAGGGAGCTGGCCGATACCGACCATTGCTCGGAGCGGCGAAACCAGCTGGAAGCCCAGCTTCTTGATGAATCCGTGCGTGCTGCTCGCGTTCGCCACGCCCACGACGAAGCCGAAGCCTTTCTCCTTCGCGTGGGCATAGGTGGCGTTGGCCAACTTCGTGAAGAGGCCCTTCCCTTGGTGTACAGGATGCGTTGCCGTGTTCAAGGAAAGCAGGCCCCGTTCTTCAGCACCATGCACGCGCGCCGTCAATGGAATGGTGACGTAATGCGCCGCGAGCACCGCGTCCAGCCAGGCATTGTATCCGACCACATGGCCATCCGGGTTGTCGCGGTACTGCCAGCTCACCGCCTCGTCCGTGAAGTGCTCCGCATCCGGGAACACTGTACGCAGCAGCACGGCGATCTCCACGATGTCCGCATCGGAGACGGTGACGGGTTTCAGCGTGTAGTCGCTCATGCTTGGTTGCCAAGATAGCCCGGCCTCGTGTAACACCTCCGGTCGTTCTTCCGCATAAAAGGAAGCAGTGGCAAGGTCCACAGATGACGCCGATGACACAGATGCGGCCGGAGGCTGAAAGCGCGGCTGTCCCATCATTATCCGTGTCATCGGCGTCATCTGCGGAAAACCTGTCCGGTGGATCGCGCTCCGTCTACATTCGCCGCGCGTTCGGCCAAGGGAATCCCGTGAGATCCGGGGGCTGTTCCCGCAGCTGTGAACCATCGTAAAGCCGCTTGCACGAAGCCACTGGTCATCGAGGGATGATCGGGAAGGCGCAAGGGGAAAGGGTGGTGAGCCAGAAGACCTGAACCGGCGCACAGTCCATGGCCCGTGGGGGCTCGCGTTGCTTGCGGTACAAGCATCGTGGAACACACGGGTCTTATATCAACCGCCTTCCGGTGAAGAAGGCACAAAACCCCACCTCATGTACCGTTCATTCCTCCTGGCCTCCGCGTTGGCCGCAGCATCATTCGCGAACGCGCAGCAATACGTGCACCAAGTGCTCGTGTTGAATGAAGGCTACTTCAACTTCAACACACAGATGCAGGAAGTGCCTGTGACCCTCGGCAGCTATGACCCGCAGGCGGGCACCTACACCGCCGTGGCCACCATCGCGGATGCCCGCTTCGGCAACCATGTCGGGGTCGACGGCGACTTCGTTTACGTGGCTGCGGACCACCGCCTGCTGAAGTACGATGCGAACAGCTTCGCCCTCCTGGATGAGGCCGAGGTGGTCGGCATCCGCCGCTTCGCCTTCTGGAACGACGCGATCGTGATCACCCGTGGTGAAGTCGGCGGCTTGTCGCACTACTGCGAAGTGCGCGACAAGAACACCTTGGACCTGGTCTACATTATCGGTACCGCAGACCTTCCTTACAGCTGCGAGGCGGTGGAAGTGGTGGGGGACAAAGCCTACATCGCCGTGAACAACGGATTCGAATGGGGCAACGCCGTGGGCAAACTGGGCGTGCTGGACCTGAGCACCCAGACCTGGGAAACGTCCATCGACCTCGGGGAGAACGGCCTGAACCCCGAAAACGTGATGGTGGTGGACGGCGCGGTGTACACCTTCAACAACAAGGATTTCACCGGCAGCAGCGTAAGCAAGTTCAGCATCGGTGGGAGCGGGTTGGACTATACGAACGACGTGGCCCTGAGCTCCGGCTGTGGCTCCTCCGCCAAAACGGAGAACCGCATCTACTTCATGGAGTACGCCCAGAATCTGCTGAACACCTTCGACCTCGCCACGGCCACCGTGGCCGACACCTTGGAAGGCTCGCCTGCCACCTACGGCCTGATCGATGACCCGATCAACGGGGTGATGTACGGCACCACCACGGACTTCTTCTCCAGCGGTGAACTGCATGTGATGGACTACACCGGTGCCATTCTGAGCACCGTGGCCGTGGGTGTTAGCCCCGGCAAACTGGCCCTCGATGTGCGCAACAGCACCGCCATCAACGAAGCCAGCGCTGGGGCCATGAGCATCTTCCCGAACCCCACGGAAGGTGCGGTAACGGTGCGTGCCAATGCATTGCGCGCAGGAGAGCCGATCACCATCCTGGATGCTTCGGGCCGCTGCGTGCTGAACGCGCGCGCGAACGTCGTGGGCGTGGCACAACTGGACGTGACCGGACTCGCGAACGGCATCTACACGGTGCGTTCCGCAAGCGGCATCACCACCCGCTTCACCAAGCGTTGAAACACAACCTCTTTGACGAGCGGGGCGGTCGCCTACATTTGCCGCCCGCGTCCAAGGGCATATCAGTTCAGCCTCCCTAGCTCAGCGGTAGAGCAGCTCATTCGTAATGAGCAGGTCGCCGGTTCAAATCCGGCGGGGGGCTCTCTTAGAGCACCAAGCCCTCCGGCGCAAACTGGGGGGCTTGTCCGTTCGGGAAGGGGTAAATAAGGGGGCAAGTTTTTCAAGCCGGGATGTCAGCCGCCACGGGTCAGACGGTGCAAGTCTGACAGCCGGAGGCAGAGGCGCGATTCCTGCCAGCCGCTTCCCAAACGCAACTACCATGACCGAACAAGAACGCCTGGCCCAAGTGAAGACCCAGATCGACCAATTTGAAGCTGCCGAGAAGATGAAGGCCGCAGCGAGCAACGACGTTTGGAGGGAGGATGTCCGGGCATGGAACGACATTCACGCTACGGTGATCAAATCGCTGGAAGGTGCCAAGACCAAATTGGAAGCCACTGGGTTCAAGAAGGTGACCACCGGCAAGGGAAACGCAACTACCACCGGGACGATTGGCTGGATCCAAGCCCTCTATCCGCTTACGAACGCAACAATCAAACTTGAGGTGGAGGGGGTCATCCACACACAATCAGACCCAAGTACACGATCATTGAGGTA